>CAYNZI010000772.1:0-1501 GCA_964401565.1 uncultured Spongiibacteraceae bacterium | reverse complement strand
ATAGCCGCCAAGCCGTTTTTAGAAAAGCTCACCACCGGTAAAATCAACGCCATTCTAGCCCCTGATGTGCATGATACGGAAGACTCCCGACCACAATTGGAATGGGCAGAGGCTATTCGTACAGAAGCCGTGGTCTATGTCGGCCTGGATGCGTTGACCGACGCAGAAGTGGCCAGTGCGGTGGGTGCCTCCATGTTCAGTGATTTAACCAGCCTAGCAGGCCATATTTACAAACACGGGATTGGCAAAGAAGGGGCGAATGGTCAGCCGTCCAAAAAACAAAAAGCACCCACTGTGGTCATTCACGGTGATGAATTTTCCGATTTAATTGGGCCTCAATTTAAAACCCTGATTAATAAAAGTGGGGGTGCGGGTTATGAACTGAATCTTTATACCCAAACCTGGAGTGACCCCATTGCCGAACTCGGAAGTGAAGCGAAAGCGGGGCAGATCGCGGGCAATATCGGCACCATGATTATTATGGGCGTGAAAGAAATTTCGACCTGTGAAATGTTTACCAAGCAATTACCCGAAGTCAGTGTCAGTGAAATTATGGCGGTGTCGGGTGTGATTGATGGCACCGAGGCGAATGGCAGTTTTGGTTTCACCTCGAACAACGAAGACCGTATCAGTATCAGCCGAGTGCCGATGATCTCACCGGCTGATATTGTTGCGCTGCCCAAAGGCCAAGCCTTTGTATTACTCAGAGGCAGCGAGCTGTGGAAAATCCGCATCCCCATGCCCTCCAAAGTTGATGATCAGGAACTGCCCGATGATTTGGGCAGCATGTTGTGTCAACTGCGGCAGAACTACAGCTCGGTGATGGATTGGCCGAGCTACCACGGTCGGTAATTAATGGCCGAAAGGGGCAAGCCAAGCAATGCCAAAACAGCAACAAACCCCCGTACCTAGAAGAAAAGAACCCGGTTTAATTGGAAAATCATTATCGGCTACTGTGCAACTGGCTTCATGGTTGATCATTAGTTTGTTACTTTCAATTCTCATCGAGTGGATTGGCATCAATCGATTTTGGGCAGAAACAGGTGCGAATCACGCTAAAACCGTACTCGCTATGGATCAGCGTTATCTGAATCAGTCATTGAAGAATGAGTCGCTGGTTATCAAAGGGCAAGTCATTAGTGCGACTGCGACAGCGGTAAACTGGATAGCACAACAATCATGGTTAACTACGCTAAGTACCGGCACACCCACATCCAAGGTATCGATGGGCAGCATGGACGCTATTCAGAAGTGGATTCACGGTTTGTCTGGCCGCTATCAGGATTATTGGCAGGCTGCCAATTACGTGGCACAAACTTTTGTGGTTCGTTTAGCATTGATATTTTTCTCGCTACCTATTTTTTTATTTGCTGGCGTCGTCGGCGCTGTTGATGGCTTGGTCGAGCGGGATCTTCGGCGCTGGGGAGGAGGACGGGAAAGCAGCAATGTGTTCAATCTGGCCAAAAAGTCCATTACACCGGCCTTTGTGCTTGCTTGTGTG
>CAYNZI010000771.1:0-1504 GCA_964401565.1 uncultured Spongiibacteraceae bacterium | reverse complement strand
TTAGGGCAGGTGACCGTCGTGGTTAACATAGCTGTGTCTCAGTCCAATGTATCAAGTGATTCTAGATCATCCTTACCGAAATTTCAGTATAGAACGGGCAATCGGTTACTGTAACAACAATACCGATACCAAGATAACCATAACGAGCACCCTATTCCAAAGTCAAAAATGGTGGAGCCTCGCTTTATTACCCCCAAAAAAAAGACGATCCTAGTGATCGTCTTTTAGCGAGTAACGCTGTTAGCTTGCAGCTGACTTAAGCCGCCGCGCCCATCACCATATCGGCCAATAACGCGCGATGGTATCTGGAATCACCAAACAGAACTTGATTGTGCATTTGTCGTTTAAAGAACAGATGAACAAAACATTCCCAAGTAAATCCAATACCACCGTGAAATTGCACAGCGCGGCTCGAAGCAAACACTGCCATATCACCGGCTTGTGATTTAGCCATGTGAGCGAGTCGCAGGGCATTGTCAGAATCTGTATCGTATGCACAAGCGGCATTGTAAGCCAATGATTTTGAACGATCGATATCCAGCATCACATTCACTAAGGGATGTTTAACGGCTTGGAAAAACCCCAGCGGACGATCAAACTGAATACGCGTTTTGGCATATTCAACCGTCGTTTGTAATAGCCACTCTCCAGCGCCAACCATATCCGCAGAAACAATACTGAGAATCGCAGGCATCGCTTGATCAATCGCTCTATTGCCTGCTCCGGGTGCCGCTAATTCGATAGCACTGGCGTTGGAAAATTCGATGTGCGCTTGATCACGTGTGAGATCGATAATGCCATCGGCAATGATATTAACGCCATCGGCGCTTGTATCAACGAGATAGAGACCAACACCCTTAGACGATGCTGCACTGACGACAAACTGCGCAACCTTTTTTGCATCCTGCACAAAATAAGCCGTTCCGCTCAGCGAGCCATCATTGTTAACAGAAATGTCGGTCGCCGAAGCATCCCAGCTCCCTTCTTGATTGGTGATCGCCAGCGTTGTCGCTTTACCTTCAGCAATTTCGCCCAGAGCTTGCTTTGCCGCATCGGACTGGCAATGATTCAGCACAAATGTGGCGTTAAACGTAGACAGCAATGGTGAAGGAAAAGCCGCTTTTCCCACTTCTTCTGCCAACGCCACTGCGGCGACGGCTGGCATACCAATGCCGCCTGCAGATTCAGGAACACAGACCGCAGTCCAGCCCAAATCAACGATTTGTTGCCATAAATCCTGATCCCATAAACATTCAATGTTGCGATGAATATTAGGATCTGTAGCCACGAGGCGGTGAATTTTATCAGCCGAGCAGTTGTCGGAGAAAAATCGGCGCGCCGAATCACGGAGCATTGTTTCATCTTCGCCGAAGCCAAAGTTTTTTGGTTGTGTAGACATTATTTCTCTCCCGCTTATTTAGACTTCGGTAAACCGAGTACACGTTCACCCAGTATATTGCGTTGAACTTCGTTGGCACCCGCTGCGATGGTGACACCAAAACTG
>CAYNZI010000770.1:0-1511 GCA_964401565.1 uncultured Spongiibacteraceae bacterium | reverse complement strand
GCGGACGCTTTTTCGTGGGAACCAGTCAGGGTTGTCGGCCCGGCCTGTGACTCGTGTTCTGGTGACGGGTGTGGTCCAGTCCCCACGTCCGACACTGATGGGATGAACAGTCACACGGCTGCTTTGGCCATGGGTCGTTGAATCGTAGGCGTAGAGCCGCATTTCTGCGACATTGATGATGATGCCTGCCCGTTGAGTATTGGGTAAAATAACGTTAATAGGCAATACCACAGGCGTTTCTTCACCAGGAAGCCATGCGTCTACATCGGGGTTGGCGGAACGGATGACGTTATATCCCAATTGATACCGGGCCGCGAGGTCGACAAGGGTGTCTTCTTCTGACGTGGTTACGGTGAGGTTTTGACCGACTAAGTCACTATCGCCTAATGGATAAGAATAGGATTTTTCTATGTCTGCGATGCCGATGTTGCCATACAGAGCAAGTGCGACAATGGGAATGAAGCGCCGTTTAATCATAGGATATTGTCTTGAGTGAAAGTTAGTTCCAAGTGGTTATCTATTGGCGGTACTGTTGATGCCTTATGGCTAGGGTCGTATCTCAATAGGTGTTCCCGTTTCTACGGCGGCCCAAATTTCATCCATCGCTCGGTTCGTTACCGCTATGCAACCATCGGTCCAGTTAAATTGCTGAATGAGTGATGCGGGTAGAGATGACTCATTGGGTGTTCCGTGAATCATAATCGCTCCACCAGGATCGACACCGCTTAACTCAGCGTACTGGAGGTCTTGTTGATTGGGGTATGAAATACGAATGGATTTATAAAAATCACTGTCTTTGTTTTTAAAGTCGAGGGTGTAGCTACCTTCAGGTGTTCGCTCGTCGCCCTGTTGCCGTTTGTGTCCTCGTGGTTTGGGACTTAGGGCTATCGGGAATTCAAGAAAGCGGACACCATTTTTAATCAGATAGAGCTTCTTTTCAGCTTTGGCAACAAGTACCCGATCAGCGACACCCGAATACTCTGCCAGAGCCGTGCTGCAAAGAACCGGCAGCATGATTGCAAGTAATATTCTGATCATAATCACACTCGAAAAAAACATCGTGAATCATTTTAGCTAATGGGCGTCAACATAGCCATTTTTGTCGCCGGGCATTATTTAGTCCGGAGCTAACGCTAAATCTGCATCCACTGTGCGGCTAGCCATCCAATAGTGGAATACGCACCAGATATTAAAAATGAAAACAATCGACATCAGGGCGTAGCGAATACTTTCATTCCCGTAAGTCGGCGCTAATTGATCAGATACCCAGCCGACAGCAAGCGGTCCGAATCCCATGCCGACAATATTCAGTACAAAGAACAAGACCGCCGACGACATCGCTCTCATTCGCAAGCCGACCAGTGAATGAGCCAGTGCCAGGTTGGGAGCGAGATACATTGAAAAGGTTAGCTGGGTGACGAATTGTAAACCGAGCGCTAGAGACACATTGCCGGTGTTGTAGATGACCATATAAACCGGCAAGGTGATAATGGTAGAAATGGCCGGTACCC
>CAYNZI010000769.1:0-1512 GCA_964401565.1 uncultured Spongiibacteraceae bacterium | reverse complement strand
CAGGCTCTGTCTTGTTGGCGTAGGAAATGTTTGGCTATCGACGGTGATCCAGGGTAATTGCTGATTCTCCCTGATTTGTTATAGGAATGGATAGCGTCAAAATATTGAGAAAGTTCGGGAAAATCGTTAGCTGCCAATTTCCCAATACCGCTGTGATATTCTTGCAGTTTTTTGGCGTCGTTGGAATTTAGATTAAACAAACCCGCCCCAGAATGGGTGTCAACATACTCAAAAGGCGACTCTTTCTTTGTTAGGTGGCCGAGGGCTTCCACGAGCACAATATGTTTAATAATATCGGCGAAATTACCTGCGTGAAATGAATGTCTGTAACTTAGCAATGGTTGTTCTCTTTTTAAAGGTTCGCGGTTAATGGATGGAGTTGATGAAAAGTGGTGTGGTCTAATTGCTCGGCATCACCCATAGTTTTCGATATCGTTATGTATCATTTGTTATCCGAATGACGGAGTTGTGTGATCGTTTTCTTACTTGTGTCGAATTACTACAGCTTGCGTAAATACACGTCGGATATGGCGTGATCAATATTTTTTCGCAAAATTAGTTGAGCCCGTTCTCGCGTCGGTAGAATGTTCAGTCGCAAGTTTTCCTCGTTGACAGTTTTCCATATCCTGTGTGCAAATGCGATAGCATCTTTTTCTGACACTTTAGCGAGTCCATGGAAAAAGGAGTCGGGGTCGAGAAAAGCGGTTTTTCGCAAGTTTAAAATCCGTTCGATATACCACTTTTCTATGTCCTGAACATCCGCATCGAGGTATATCGAAAAGTCAAAAAAATCAGAAATAGCGGTCGGTGCATCACTGCCTTTTCGTAAATGGGGCACTTGCAGTACGTTTAATCCTTCAACAATTAGAATGTCAGGTTGATCAATGACCTTGTTCTCATCGGCAACAATGTCATAAATTTCGTGAGAGTAAACCGGGGCATAGATATTGGGTTTTCCAGATTTGACATCATTGAGAAAGGTAATTAGTTTTCTTTGATCAAAACTTTCCGGGAAACCTTTGCGGTCTGAAATACCACGCTTTTGCAAGGTGGCATTGTCATGTAAAAAACCGTCTGTAGTGACAAGATCTACTTTAGGGTGGTTTGGCCAGCGTGCCAATAGCGCTTGCAATATACGGCCTGTCGTACTTTTTCCAACGGCAACGCTGCCGGCCAGTCCGATGATGTAGGGAACTTTGGGTTGTAGTCGACCGAGAAATGAAGATGTAACACGATGCAAGTCTTGGGTGGCGCCGACATAAAGGTTTAGCAGTCGAGAGAGCGGCAGATAGATCATGGTGACTTCTTCTAGTGAAATCACTTCTCCACGGCCGCGCAGCTCTACGACCTCTCGTTCCGAAAGAACGATAGGTGTATCGGCTCTGAGTCGAGCCCATTGCTCAGCCGTAAAATGTCGATAGGCGGTGGGTATGTAGTTATTGACTTGTCCGGATGGCATTTGGTCCTACTGTACGTGTTTTAGCGTTCGTTGTATTGAGGCGGGTAGCTTAA
>CAYNZI010000768.1:0-1513 GCA_964401565.1 uncultured Spongiibacteraceae bacterium | reverse complement strand
AAAACTAAAGCGATAATAGACATCCAAAGCTGGCAACAAGCGCCTGTTTTCAATTGGATACAAGAACAGGGCAATGTGGACCCAGTTGAAATGTATCGAACCTTCAATTGTGGTGTCGGGATGATTATTGCTGTTGCGAAAAACGATGCCGCTAAAGCTATCAGCAGCCTAAAAGAAATGGGCGAAGATGCCTGGCAGATTGGCCATATCGAGTCTTCGGATGACGATGAAGATCAAGTAGAATTGATGGGGCTGTAAATCAATGATATCGGCATCGGCAAAACCCAAAATAGTCATTTTGATTTCAGGCAGCGGCTCTAATTTACAATCTTTTATCGATGCCGTTAACACAGGACATCTTAATGTCGAAATCTCTGCTGTTTTTTGCAACAAACCCAATGCTTTTGGGCTCTCGCGTGCTGCTGAAGCGGGCATTCAAACTGAAGTCATAGCCCATACGGACTACGATAGCCGCAATGCCTTTGACGCTGCCATGATGGACCGTATAAACCAGTATTCACCGGATTTGGTTATACTCGCCGGATTTATGCGAATCTTGACTCCTTCGTTTGTGCAACATTTTCATGGAAGATTATTGAACATTCACCCATCCCTGTTGCCCAAGTATCCAGGACTTAACACGCATCAACGAGCTCTCGACGCAGGTGACAGGCAGGCGGGGGCTACCGTTCACTTTGTCACTGAAGAACTAGACGGTGGACCAGCCATTTTACAAGCCTGTGTGGATATAGAGCCCGGCGATACTGTCGACAAACTCGCGTCTCGAATACTTGTCGAAGAACACAAGATATACCCCCTCGCTGCACAGTGGTTCGTTGAAGGGCGTCTACTATTGGAAGACAATTATGCAAAACTGGATAAGCAGATACTGCCTCCTAGCGGGGAAAAAAACCGCAACTAACTGTCGTAGCACTTCAGTCGCTCTATTCCGGCAACCAATAGCAAAAGCGTTGGCGTTATTCGCCATATTGCTATCCTTCCCATCACATCTTTTCGCTGATAATTTTCCGGTTCCGTATCAAGCCGTGTATTCAGGCAGTTTTTCCGGCATTTCAGCGGAGATGAAACAGTCGCTTAAGCTCACAGAGCAGCGACAATGGCAGCTTCAAAACAAAGTATCCATTGCGTTCATCGGCTTTAATGAAGACGCTCTGTTTAGTGCCAATGGTGGTGTTATTACGCCTCAGAGTTACAAATACATCAACTCAATGAGCAGTAAACGCAGTAGTGAGCTTAGCTTTAACCAACAACAGGGAACCGTTATCGACTCACTCCATTCCGGTCAACCGCTATCATTGCAAGATGGTGTCTGGGACAAGCTAAGTTTCCAGGTCCAGCTACGAGCTGACCTAATGTTGGCTGGCGATAATTTTACTGAAAAAAATTATCATCTCGTTGATCGAACTAAGCGTAAAAAATACACCGTGAAAAAACTAGCCGACGAGATCATTGAAACGCCGATAGGCACGTTCAATGCTGTTAAGCTTGAGCA
>CAYNZI010000767.1:0-1549 GCA_964401565.1 uncultured Spongiibacteraceae bacterium | reverse complement strand
GACGGTGAGAGTAAGTTAACCGCTTCGCCCGGCACGATAACAACAACAGAAAAATCAGTCACTTCATTATTGGCATTTCGCCTTACATCGTCTAACGGACTACTGCTACCGCAAAGATACTGGCCGGCACCATCGAACAAAACCCAGTCGACTTCAGAGGACCGGGTCAGCTCTATTTCGCGTAAACGAATGACGAGTTGATTGTTCATAGTTTACTCAATACCTTGCTGTCGCTTTAGAAGCGTAATCTTTCCGTCGCTACTATCTCGATATAACTGTGTTCGAAGTACACTGACACGCTGATCGTATTTTACCTTGATAATAACTTCGAAAAACTCACTATTCACACCCAATTGGCTGCTAGACCCTGTGAGACGTTGCAAATATCCATTAGCAGACCAATCTGACAGGGAATCGTATCCCCCTTTTCCCTGTTGGGCTATTATCTTGTCTATGTCACCTGAAGTGGCAGAACTTGATAGTGCTTCGATTATCTTAGCATCTAGTGTATTCAAGTTGTATTTTGTCGTACCCATTTTTTTATCGCCAACCACTAATGGCAAGGCGACGATGTAGTCTTTCAGTTTGTTGTAGTCGGTGACACTCAGCCCATACAACAGTCGCAGTTCGGTTCGATCTGCCATCGGCTGATTTGCGGCCAGATACCCTAAGGGTTGATACGCGTCATCTTCCGCACCACCTTTCAATATGATTTGATTGAGATCTTGCCAGTCGACGAGTTTGGCCGCCACTGATTCGTCGATTTTGAGCACAGATAGCAATTGACGAAACTCTTGCAGCGACGACAAATTGGCCCGCCCCTGATCATCGACAACATTATTGATGTTAAATTTACTGTGCGAGTCGATTATTTCAATCGTCATAACACCCTCTTCTATATCAAACGTCTCCCCGATATTCGCCCATGTATCGGTTAAGGCATCGGCATGAAGATTTTTTTCATCATCGTAATCCCTGAATAAAATTTGCCTGGCGAATTGCTCACCGGCCAATGCGTAGTGATAGGCTTGTTTGCTATTGATTAAATTACCCGTTTTCCGAATGTCACGATAGATGCGAGATGCCACATCACTGGCAATAATTGCAGCCAGCGCAAACACCAGCAAAACAGTAATTAAAGCAACACCTCGCTGTCCGCTACGATTAGCCACTTTTATAACACCTGGTAAATACGGCTAATGGGTAATTCACGGGGGCCGTAGACCCAAGAAATTTCAACGGCTAGCGGTTTTTCAAAATTCTCCCCACTTGCGCTTTTTTTCGGGGGCCAGTTAATCTGCCTCCCGCTGTCGGTGATCACAGCGACGGTCAGATTTTTAGCATCGGCTAAAAGCGGCTGAATTAAAACCTGCTCTTGATCTGTTTTATCGAGGGCCGACCAAATATGCCGGCGAAGGAATACAGTTTCACTCTGGTAAAACTCGCTGTCTTTGTTCGTTGATTCAGGGTGAGGGCCAACATCATAGGCTATTCGAATCATTGAGCTGCGTGACAATTCCAGAGGATTACGTCGCCCTCCCCGCGTAAA
>CAYNZI010000766.1:0-1556 GCA_964401565.1 uncultured Spongiibacteraceae bacterium | reverse complement strand
CCATATTGCGGCGGGGCTTGCCAATGGGCACACTATTGCCTAGCGCACTGCTGCCACTGATCATATGGTAGCTACAATCGACAGTGATTTCGGTGGGTCCGTACATATTGGTAAACTGAATATGTGGATACAATGCCATCCACTCTCTCAACACACTTGAGGGCAACACTTCACCTGCGCAGATACGATGTTTGACTGCTGGCAGGCTTTCGGGTTTTAAGCGCCGAGATCGCAACAACATAGTCAACACTGAAGGCACACAAAAGAACACAGAAACTTTTCGTTCGCTTAGCCATTTTACCAACCGGGGAATAACTGCATTAAGCTCGTCGTGAACCAAGTGCAGCGTGGCACCGCTTTTGAAAGCGGTATACAAGTCAAACGTGGAGTTGTCGAAGTACAAGGGCGCATGATTAGCAACCACATCATCGACTGTTATCGCATACACGTCGACACACCAATCGATATAATCAACAATGGCCTTATGGGGAATCATTACCCCTTTGGGTACTCCGGTTGATCCGGAGGTAAACAGCACATAGGCCAAATCGATCGACAGGTTGCCGTAGATCAATGGCGAGTGGTCACCACCGCTAAACTGATCGATATTCACCAGCTGCCATTCACCCTCGGGTAAGAATGCCTCCAGTATTGGCTGACTGTGATCGTCAACTATTATCAAGCCAGCTTTGGCACTGGCGAGAATGGAGCGCAGACGCTGCTTGGGGGAATTGATATCAACTGGAATATAGGCACAATCGGCTTTCAGGACAGCCAGTATCGACTTAATGGAATTGATACTTTTTTTCATAAAAAAGGGCACAAATCCGCCTCGCGCTACACCCGTGCTCTTTAAATGTCGGGCAAAGGCATTGGAGAATGCATCCAATGCTTTATAGCTAATTTGCTCCGACTCACAACAGACGGCACATTTATCGGGATAACGCTGCGCGGATTGACTAAAATAGTCCTGTACTAGCAAAGTCACGGTTGACTCACTCCTTGTTGATATTTGTTTCTAAAAAAACGGTATAGATCTTCACGCCTGGCAATTTTTGAAAACGTGTGATCTGCGTCCTCGATAACACTCAGCTCAATAGCCCCCGAACGCAATCCCTGGCGAAAGGTTCTTTTTGCCTCCGAGTTAACAATATCCAAACCTGGATCTGTCGACGCAAATACGAAGGTAATTTTAATTCCTTTGTTCATGATTGTTAGTAGGTCATCGGCTAATTCGCTTCTTTTACCCAGCAGTAACTCGCGTGTTTTTGCGACAGTTTGCTGAAACAGTGCAACTACACGCTTGCCGATAAAGTTTGCAATATAACCGACCGAAGCTTTGCCAGAGATTAGCTTCTTCCAGCTTGCCAGACTCTGGATTGATTTTGCGTAGTGTTTTGTATCCTTAATATTTTGGTAAACCGAAGGAATATCAAGTGACATGTCGTCTTGCCAATAGAAGGTCAACGGATTAATCAAAATGATTTCAGTAATAGGCAATTTATCCGCGTTTTTCGCCAGCGCCGAATGAAAGGCAGAATATGACCCGGAGCAAA
>CAYNZI010000765.1:0-1573 GCA_964401565.1 uncultured Spongiibacteraceae bacterium | reverse complement strand
GTTTGCCCCCGGAATAAGCTGGGACTCGATTACTTCGATAACAGCGCGATGATACTCCACCTCATGATCTATATAGGCACGATCAAAATCCCTCCCTGTTAATGTTTTGAGCCTCTTCTCGTGATCACGCGACTGTTTTGCCAAGGCAGCTACCAGTTCGTTGTCCACAGGGATCAACTCAAGTTTGTTTGCCAAATCCACCGCAGAAGACAGAACTGCCTTATGGTCGGTAATCATTGTTTTGGCAAATTGAATAACATCCTTGTTGTTGGATCGTACCAAGGCTATCTCGGCGGCTGAAATATCAATTTTATTTGCGCCAACAACAATAGCGGCAATATTCGCGTCACTAAGACCCTGCTGAGGCGCAGCCGTGGCATTCAGGTTGCAGGCAACTAGCGGCAACACAATTCCAAGCAGTAAAGCCCGCTTTATTGCGGCTGGAATTTGAAATCTAAACGGGTTAGGGGCGGTAGTACGCGAGCTAGTCGGAGTGAATTCGGTGTTTAGCATAACGATATCCTTAGAGTAGTTGTTAATACATCAGCCAATGTAGTAGCTGTACCCAGAAGATGCGTTTCAGTTGAAATAGGTTCCCAGTATTTTTTATTTTTCTGTGAAGCCTGAGTCATAAACATCCAGATTTCAAAATAGCGGGACAACCCCAGGTAATGCTTTGTACAGCGCCAAACCGCCCATGTGCTATAACAAGTACATGTACTAAGCAGAATACGATGAGGCCGTGCGATGCCAGCAACTTTTTATGAGCTAATTTTATGGCGCTACTATTCGCCCTTGATGACCATATTTTTCCTGACTGTAAACTGGCTGTAGGGGCATATTATTCTGCCCGATTCATCCACAACTCTGCAGCAGTATCGTGATCTTGGCGCCGCATTGGGCCTCCCACTTATCAGTGGCTTATGTTTTTCATTTCTGCCCATACTTAGCCGAAAAGCTCAATCATCCATCCTCCGGTCGGCTCGCCTGACCGGTTCATCCATGCGCCACGCTGCAGTGTACGCGCAGCACGCCGGCAGGATTCCCCGCCTGTCTTTTCGCTTTGCAGCTATCGCAGGCACCACAGTGGCACTGTCCTACATGGCGTGGGAAGGGCTGCTCTACGACGGCAACACCGATCAGGATGTTTACCTGAACAGGCTGCCCCTGACCCTCCAGTCGATCTACTTCTGGATCGCTGCAATTCTGCTCATCACTTCCCTGGTTCGAATTACCACCTTGCTAACACGGTTTGCTACCCGGGATTTGCGTATAGAGCTGTTTCACATCGAAGAGTTGGTACCATTGGCTGACACGGTTCTATGGAACACCATTTCTATTTCGGGAGTGTTGATGTTGACCCCTATCTTCTGGCTGGGTCGCACCATACCAACCCTGGACATTTCTCTGGTTGCGGCAGCACTGGCGACAAGTTTGTATCTACTTTTTTTCCCCATTTTCCGGGTACGACAAATAGTGGCTCAACGGAAACAACTTGCACTGGTGCGCATCAGGGGCGCACTCAAAAGTGTTACTCAGTCTGGTGAACTGTTAAACAGGCGACTAACAGATA
>CAYNZI010000764.1:427-1598 GCA_964401565.1 uncultured Spongiibacteraceae bacterium | reverse complement strand
CCAGAAATTGTTATCACTTTCATGTTGTCTCCAGCGGTTTTGTTTTTCAGTAAGCTCTATTAAGCAATAAGGTGTCTGTTTGTATTAAATGAAATGGCTCTGTTTGTCTGGGCAAAGCCGTCGTGGATAAAAGCAGTCACGAATAAAGCAGTGTACATTGTGTTTTAATGTGCAACTTATTCTGGCTGTAGGTTTTCTGGGAATGGCAGTGAGTATAGCCCGGATGATCCAGCGCCAACCGTTGCTAGATACAGTTCTGTTTCTCCAGGAATCACCACCGAGATATCGCTTATCTTCGAGCCATTGTGCACGCTATAAAACAGAGGGGTTGCCGCGTCTGCGCTAAGACCCAGAATACTGGTTTGTTGTGCAATGGGCATCATGTCTGCTGGTAAGCGTAACAACAAGTGCTTAACCCATGGGTATTTATGTATCAGATCGGTTGTGGGTGAACGTTGCTTTAACATTCCAATCCAGATGCGGCCCATTTTGTCGCGATCCATTCCATCGGGCATACCCGGCAGGTTATCCCACAGTGTTTCGTATGTGCCAGCCTTCGCGCCACCAATATACAGGCGCAGCAGTCTAAAATTAACAGTTTCAGTAACGAGCAAGCTTTGTTCGGTGCCTAAGGCGGTATTCTCAACCAAAATCCCATCGGGGAAAATGAAATTTTGGGCAACCAGTCGAGTGTCTCCGGTGCCTAAGTCGTGACTCCATATGCGGCCATTTTGTCCTAGTGAGATTGCTTCTTGATAGGTTCCGCCGCCTCCCATGCTGGGCGAACCGTATGCAAAAGGTTCGGTGAAGTAGAGTCTTTGCCCATCCTCGCTGACATCCAAATCATTGCAGAATGCCAATGGGCGCACTGTTGAATTCTGCGCATTAGCCACGTTAGAACGGGGTGCGTTTGCAGCAAGATAGACTATTGCTGCCCCGCCTGTTGGCGAAGAAAAAGGAACATCAAGCACTATGGGGGTGATCGCTTTGGTGCGTGTGTTCAGGCTGTATAAGCCGACTCGTTCAGTGCTTTTATATTGCACGCCATACAAGCGTGAAGCGCAGAAATAAATTATTTCTTTATTGTTCGGCGCACGCCTAGCACCAGCAGCCATTAACGGCACTTCTACAAATCGCTCGCTGGTACCACGGTCAAGGTCGAGTTTCCAGA
>CAYNZI010000764.1:0-417 GCA_964401565.1 uncultured Spongiibacteraceae bacterium | reverse complement strand
ATACTAGTGCAAATTACATGACACAAAACTCCTCGGGTATCCAGGCAGTTTTTTTATCGTCGTCTAATACCACCTCGTCGTAGGGTGGTAGTTTATTTTTTCTATGGCGTAAAGACTGGGCAATATAATCATCGGCAACGGTAACAGCAGTAATGGCGGCCGGTATCGCTCCAAAGATTGTTGATTTACCAACCTGAACTTCAGGTGCGGGTGAAGTGCTGACCCAGAGGCCGAGCAATAGCGCTATTATGGTTAAGGCGGCGATACGAGAAGTGTGCATGGCATATTACTCCGTAGAAAAGTGCGATCAGTATATCTTGGTGTAAATGTTGGTAGCAAGTATTGATGTGGTGATGCTATAACGCTAAATAGCACGCATTGCTGTCAATAGTCACAAGATTAATGCGTCGGGTACGG
>CAYNZI010000763.1:0-1598 GCA_964401565.1 uncultured Spongiibacteraceae bacterium | reverse complement strand
TATTTTGCTGTGCAAAATAATATAAGTCTTTGATCTAAAAGGGTTATGATAAGATTATGTTGCTTTAGCAAATATTATTTTGCGCTGCAGAGTTATTCGGTCGCCTGTTGATCGTTGTTCCGCGTAATGTCGGCGGGCGTATTGTCGAATGTCGCCCGGCACAGAGGCGCGTTAATAACCTCTTTGAATGTTTACCACGTTTAACAGTTTCTCCCCTTGCAGATAGCGACGCAGATTTTCTTGATAAAGGATAAAGCCCCGCTGAAATCCCGCCATCGACGCGCCTGCAGAATGGGGAGTGATGATCAGGTTTTCAGTGGTCCACAGCGGATGATCATTGGGTAATGGTTCGGGGTCGGTCACATCCAATCCTGCACCCGCCAAATGCTTGCTGTTAAGTGCCTGTATCAACGCGTCCTGGTTGGTCGTCTTACCGCGGCCTACTGAAATATAGAAACTGCCATTTTTCATGGCGTTGAAAAATGCCTCATCGATAATATTGGCCGTGTCGGCAGTGAAGGGTAGGGCGTTGACCACGACATCGGCCTGTTTGGCCAGTTCATTCATTTCGCTGGCCAGGCCGACCTGGGCAACGTAATCAGGGCCGTTACGACTGGAGTTGCGAGTCGCTATGACTCTCATACCAAGACCGTGTGCGCGCTTGGCGACCTCCGTACCGATACCACCTAAGCCCAGTATCAGCATGGTCTGGCCACTGATTTCTCGATTGGCGTTGCCGGCGGGGTTGCGTTGCCATTTCCTTTCCCGTTGGTTGCGCTGGTAGAATGGCAAGTCCCGGCCCAGCGACATCATCATAGCGATCGCATGCTCAGCAATGGCGGGAGATGAAAGGCGTTGCGCGTTGGTTAAGATAAAGTCAGTGTTTTTGACGCCACTGGTGGCGGTGCACGCTTCGCTGCCGGAGCTAAAATTTTGAAACCAGATCAATTCAGGCAGCTGCTTGAGCAGCTCTCCGTAACAACTCCCTAATACCACTTCCGAGTGCTTCAAATATTCCGGGGCAGGCTGGCCAGCTTTTGGAATATAGAGCTTGATCGGAATATCACCGGCAATAGACTGTAGGCTCGCAATCACCGGTTGTGCCAAGGCTTGATAGGCGCCCGGTACCGCAACGACTATTTGCTTCGGCTTTTTCCAGCGTGGGTGCTCGCTGCTGGCAGTTTTCCCCTCGCGAAGTGAAAAATTTTCGATCAATTGCTCTGCCGCGGCAGAGGGTTCGCTGGGTTCGGCTATTGTCGTGATAGCTATCGCTGTCAGAGATAGCGCTGCTACCAGTTTTTTTATGGGGTTCATTATCGACTCCTCCGGAGATTTCATTTCAGGTTAAAACCAAACTGATTGCGTAAGTAACTGATTGTCTCTGCTGTGAGCTTTATCCCAGCATCGGTTTCAAAAACTGCCCGGTAAACGATTTTTTGTTGTTTGCGACGGTTTCCGGTGTTCCGGTGGCAATGATCTGTCCGCCGCCACTGCCTCCCTCGGGGCCCAGGTCGACAACCCAGTCCGCCGTTTTAATGACATCGAGGTTATGCTCAATGACAACGATGGTATTGCCGTGATCGCGCAATCGATGTAAA
>CAYNZI010000762.1:0-1603 GCA_964401565.1 uncultured Spongiibacteraceae bacterium | reverse complement strand
ATACGACTACGCAGCTTATTACGCACCAGTGTTTGATGTGTTTCAGCCAAACCCAATTCCCATGGTAAGCCCGCGTGCTTTATAGAACTCAGCGGCGACGCGCCAGTTCCACCATCATGACCAGCAATTAGAACAACATCGGCATAAGACTTACACACCCCCGAAGCGATGGTGCCAACACCGGCTTCAGAAACCAGCTTAACGTTAATGCGCGCTTCACGATTTGCATTTTTCAAATCGTAAATTAGCTGTGACAAATCCTCGATCGAGTAAATATCATGATGCGGCGGCGGTGAAATAAGCCCGACTCCCGGAGTCGATCCACGAACCCGACCGATCCACGCATCAACTTTATGGCCAGGCAACTGTCCGCCCTCTCCAGGCTTGGCACCCTGGGCCATTTTAATCTGTAACTCGTCGGCGTTAGTCAGATAATAACTGGTTACACCAAAACGGCCTGAAGCCACCTGTTTGATACGCGACTTCATAGAATCGCCATTCTCAAGTGGCGTAAAGCGGATGGGGTCTTCACCACCTTCGCCGCTGTTACTTTTACCACCAATACGGTTCATGGCAATCGCTAGCGTTGTATGTGCTTCCCAGGAAATAGATCCAAAAGACATGGCACCGGAAGCAAAACGCTTGAAAATATTTTCGATCGGCTCGACTTCTTCAATGGGAATAGATTTATGACCTGGAGAAAACTCAAGCAAACCTCGCAGTGTGTAGGCTTCCTTACTCTGGGTATCAACGACCTTCGCGTATTCTTTAAACTGCTCAGTATTATTACTGGCAGTGGAGTGCTGTAGTAAGCGGATAGTTGTTGGGCTAAACAAATGCCGCTCACCATCGTTACGCCAAGCGTAATCACCACCAGTATTTAACAGATCATCAACAGCGATACGGTCATCAGCGAGAAACCCTTCCCGGTGACGCAACAGCGCCTCTTCGGCAATTTGGTCAAGACCTATGCCTTCAATACGGCTAATCGTACCGGTAAAGTAATTATCAATAACCTCTCTATTGATACCCAGCGCCTCGAAAATTTGTGCACCCTGATAGGACTGAAGTGTAGACACCCCCATTTTAGAGAATATTTTCAACAGGCCGCTACTCACCGCCTTAATATACTTGGCAACAACTTGGTCATTACTCAACTCAGCGTTAATAACACCCTCATCGCGCAATTCATACAATGTTTCCAGTGCCAAATAGGGGTTTATCGCCGCGGCGCCATAACCTAACACTGTCGCAAAATGGTGAGTTTCGCGAATGTCACCAACCTCCAAAATAATGTCAGCTTTGGCACGTAAGCCTTCACGAATTAAATAGTGATGCACCGCTGCTGTCGCCAAAACTGATGGGATCGCAGCATGGTCTGTATCAACAGTACGATCACTGAGTAGTAATAGCGAGTAGCCGTTATTAACCGCGTCTTTAGCATATTGACAAAGACGATCAATAGCCGTTTTAAGTTCACCTTCATCGCCAGTAGCTCGAAAGGTAATATCAATAGTCTTTGCTTGCAGGTGATCGTGATCAATGTATTGCAGCTTTTTCAACTCTTCATCCAATTTTCTCAGTAGCACTTACCATTGCAGCA
>CAYNZI010000761.1:0-1604 GCA_964401565.1 uncultured Spongiibacteraceae bacterium | reverse complement strand
TAACCGCACCGGTCGGCTCGGCCTAGCTATCATCTTCTTATCTATGATGTTATGGGGCAGCACGCGTGATTTAGTGCAAGTATGGGCAGCAGCAGACATGGCATTTGGCTTAATGGCGGTAATTAATATTATTGCCATTGTATTGTTAACCCCGACCATTCTGGCCATCACCAAAGACTATACTCAACGGCGAATATCAAAAATCAGTATGACCTATACGCCAGGCGATTGTGAGATACAGGGGAGAAGCGAAACCGGAGTCTGGCTTGGAAAATAATATTAAGCTTAACCGACTACGCAATAGCCGCGCCTACCGCAAAGCTCGATCAATGGTTAAATCAACCATTGACAGCCCTTCGCAGTTGCTCGAACTGGTCAACAAGGCACAACACAAAGTAAGCAACAACGACAAATCTGGCCGCCTTTCTGAGGTTATAGACAAAACCACAACCTCATTTCGACTCATCAAGGCCTATGCGCTTGGAGAGTATCGCGAGGTGTCATTAGAAAGCCTTGCTTTGATCGTGGCATCGGCATTTTATTTTGTGATGCCGCTGGATGTGATACCCGATTTTTTACTCGGGCTTGGCTTTATCGACGATGCTGCATTGCTAGCCTGGACTTTAAAATCAGTCTCTGTCGACATTGAGCGTTTTAGTGATTGGGAGCAAGAGGACAATGAGGATCAGCCTAAAGACTGAGCCTCATTTTGTATAAATTCATGGATAGCTTGATGAGAGCTTTGCGCCTCAACTTCTGCCACCAAACGATAACCTCTTTTGCTTAAACTCCATTTCCAAATTTGGTTGGCGTAGAGGCCTATGCTGGTCCAAAGGGTAATTTCAACGAACACGAGCCCCCATAAAAAGATGCTTTCTGATTGTTCTAGTTGAAATTTCAGAATGAATATTGCAGCCCAAGTAATGCTATAACCTATTCCAATAAAATACATTCGCTTGGCAGTAAACCACACGCCGGTAAAAATAAAGGCTGGCCAACTAAAACCTGTTTTAATCGCTCGAAATCTTGGTCTTGCCTCACGACGATAAAGCTGAAAATTCATGGCTCGGCCTATTGGTTTATATTGTGGGCTCGCAGAACAAAGGTATATTCTTCTGCGTAATCCTTTAAACGACCATAGCGGCCACTATTAGAAAAATGCCCGGCGCCCATATTAATTCTCATCAACAAGAGGTTGTTGTCGGTTTTTTGGTCACGCATTTTTGCTGTCCACTTGGCCGGTTCCCAATAAGTGACGCGCGGGTCATTCAAGCCACCGGTGACCAGCATTGGTGGGTAGGCCATTGCTTGAATATTTTCATAAGGCGCGTAGCCCTTGATCAAATCATAAGCCGCCACATCGTCAATTGGGTTGCCCCATTCTTGCCACTCTGGCGGTGTGAGTGGGAGAGTGGCATCGAGCATGGTATTAAGCACATCGACAAACGGCACGCCTAGCGTTACCGATCGCCACAACTCCGGCGCCTGCACAACAACCGCTCCCATCAACTCACCGCCGGCACTGCGTCCAGAGATTGAAATATTGCCCTTAGCGACGTAGTTGTCTTTAATTAAAGAGCGGGCAACATCGACAAAATCATTAA
>CAYNZI010000760.1:0-1606 GCA_964401565.1 uncultured Spongiibacteraceae bacterium | reverse complement strand
TTCCACTCGATACTATGACAGCGCTTGAGCCCACTCTGGCTAGTGTTTGGGAAGCTGCTTGATTTAGTTATAGTAACAATCCGCGATATCCTGCACGTTCCCTCTGTGGCCGCTTACATCTATTTCAGCCCGGAGCCATCGGCAGAATAAATTGCCCAGATTTTGGTGTAACCTTCGGTAGCCCAGGTGCCGCGCCACTCCTTTGGAATGGTTACCGCTTCTCCTGCATTGATCGTCTGCACTGTGCCATCTTCAGAGGTGAGGGTAACGCTGCCCTCAAGAAAGTACATAAATTCGTCTACACCGTATTCTTCCTCTATAACAAAGGTCACTTTTTCCGAGCGATACATGCCCGAGGCGAACTTCTTGTCGCTGCTGAGTAATGTTGTAACGTCCAGTGTTGTATTGCCACCGCTTATTGTTTTGATCATGTCAGCACGCTGAAATATACTACCCTTAATATCTTCCGTACTAATTTTTGCGGGGTGGGGTGCTGTGCTCTGGGGCCATGTTTGCGAAGATAACAAGATTGCGCCAACGATGCTAACTGAGAGAAATAATTTAATCATGAGAGGTGCCTGCTGCTGAGTTTTTGGGTTGGCCTGGTTTTCTCGATGCATCCGCGTTCTCAATTATCAGTTTAACCGAAACCAGAAAAACACCGGTTTCCAGCAATAGATCATGAGTAAAGCCGGTTAAAAACAGGGCCAGGCCAAATAGTACAAGCGTAATTGCAATGACACTTAGTGACGCTGTATCAATATATTTCACGGTTTGCTTTCTCTCGCCTGGTAGCGAATGTTATAGCCCATTTGTAAGTTTTTGTAACCAATATACTATTAGATATTAAATCACGTTATATCAAACGTAAGGCTCTGGCCTTTTCCTCCAATTCCTCTCTGTATTTTGGATGGGCCAGTTGAATTAGTGCGCGCGCCCTGTGCGGCAGGGATAAACCTTTTAGATCTACACATCCGTACTCTGTTACAACGAAATGGGTATCCATTCGAGTGTCTGTTACCGTGCTGCTTTTTAATTGTGGAACAATTCGGCTAATGCTGCCTTTCTTCGCTGTGGAGTGCAGGGCAATAAAAGACCGGCCATTCTTTGAGGCATAGGCACCTCTCACAAAATCCAGTTGGCCACCGGTTCCAGAAAACTGTATGCCGTCAATCTGCTCTGAATTAATTTGCCCGGAGAGATCGACCTCTATAGCGGCGTTCACCGAGACCATATTGTCATTCTTCCGAATTACGCTGGGATTATTAACCCAGGAGGCGGGGTAGCCAATCATCGATGGGTTGTCATCCATGAAGTCGTACATAGTTTTGTCGCCAATGGCCAGCGTGAACACATGTTTGTGTTGCATCCAGGTTTTTTTCTTGCCATTGATAACCCCCCGCTCGATTAATTTCACCATGGCTGGTGAAAATAGCTCGGTGTGCAGGCCAAGGTTTTTGTGGTTGTTCAACAAGCCCAGTACCGAGTTGGGCGCACCACCAATGCCCATTTGCAGGGTATCCCCATCATCAATGCGCTCAGCGATCTGGCAGGCGATCTGAATATCCGTTTCACTTGACGGTTTCAGGGTTAGTTCGGGTAGTGG
>CAYNZI010000759.1:0-1607 GCA_964401565.1 uncultured Spongiibacteraceae bacterium | reverse complement strand
CTTTGTCTTTGTGAACGACCAGGTTCTGTGTCTTTTTCTTTTTTTTCGATCCGGGCCGTTTCTTTTTCCGCTTGGCAGTGGCATTTTTGGCGCTGATTTTTTTATCGAGTTTACTGCCTTCAAATACAGGGCGTTTCTTCTGGCCTTTCAGAATGTTGATTTCATCTTTTAGGTGTTCAATTTCTTCGGCCTGTTGCTGATTTTGTACAAGCAACTGTTCAATGATAAGCAGCAAGGTTTTGACCAGCGGTGTCATTTCAGATTCTGGTATATCGGGTAGGACAATCTTTGTTTTCACAGGCTTAGCCGGGTGCCTCAGTAGGATATCTCTATAGTATCACCGGTTTTAAACTCGGAATTTTACGCTGTCAGACGTGATAGGGGCGATTTTAAATAGCGGGGCGCCGCCTACAAATAACAAAACCAGTTGCCATCACGGCCCGGTAAGGAGCGACAAAGACCGGAGAAAGCCGGGTCGACAATCAAGTGTGAAAATCCCATTTTTAGCCCAAGATCCTGTCAAGTATTATTTTGCAGAGTGGCTAATATAATTAACCTTCCACGGGTTATTGAGAACCTACTACTGAGCGGAGAATCGCGTCCGCTTATGTTCTGGGAGCCAAATCTCCTCAGCATATCTCATGACTACAGCATTAGAATGCCCCCCCCCCACTGTGAATGTTACACTCTGCCGATCGTCTTGGTATTCAGCCCACAAGAGAATAGGTAATGGTAAAAAAAGCGTCCAAGGCCCAACAATCGGTAAAAAGAACCACGCCCTATTTATCTCGTTCCAAATTAATACCGCTCCAGTTGCCAACCCAGGAAATCGAACGAACATTATTGGTTGATGACCTTAGTGCCTACCCTGCAACTCATAAGTTAACAGTGCTTCATGCCAAGAGCACCACCATGCGACAGATTATGGAGCGCCATCGGCAGCAAAAATTTACCACTATTTGGCTGAATTTCGATGACGCAGACAATGATGTCTCTCGCTTCCTGGCGGCTTTCAGTCTTGCTCTTTCTCCCCACACAGATCAGTTAAGTGAAGTAAGCTACAAGCAGCTTGGCAAGGAAGAAATGGCCCACCGGATTATCGAAAGCCTGGATAATATGGCACATCCAACCGCCCTCTTTTTTGATAACCTGGAAGTTATCAAAAACCCGGCCGTATTGGGGCTAATTACGAGGGGCATAGAAGCATTACCGGACAACTGCCGTATGTTCATCGGCAGCCGCACTCAACCCGCCATCGGCATGGCTCGAATGGCCGCCATAGGTCAACTAACGCATGTCGAGGCGGAAGCACTACGTTTCAGTGAGTCCGAAACCCAATTCCTGTTAGAGCAGAAGCAAAGAGGCAAGCTCACACAGCGACAAATACAGCTGTTGCACGAGAGCACGGACGGGTGGCCAGCTGCAATTAATCTCGCGATTTCCGCCCTTGAGGGGAAAACCCATGCCGATAATATTACCGCCAATTTCTCGGGTACCAATGCCGCTGTAGCCGCCTATCTGGCTGAAGAAGTGCTCGCCTCACTGCCCCAAACGATTCAGTATTTCCTACTGCAAAGCAGTATTTTCGATAAAATAGACGTCGAAAT
>CAYNZI010000758.1:0-1609 GCA_964401565.1 uncultured Spongiibacteraceae bacterium | reverse complement strand
GGCTATCTTGCACTGCTCGAATACTCCGGTAATCTGCACGTGGTGAACAATTCCGCGAATGGGGCGCGTGACTATGAAAGTTGGCTGGGTGTCGAACCTGGAACCATAAGCGTTTTTTATAATGGTTATGACTTTGAAACTATCCGCGCAAGGTGGATGAAAAAAGTTACAGCGACATTCGTGCACGCCTTTCAATCCCCCTTGATTCACAGGTTATTGGCGGGGTTATGCGGTTTTCGTCCGAGAAACGCCCCGATTTATGGGTTGAAACCCTTATCTCAGCAACTAAACAATCGCCTAATGTTTACGGGTTAATTGTTGGGGATGGTCCGATGCGTAATGCTTTAATGGCCAAGGTGGAGTCTGCTGGTTTGGCAAGCCGAATTCGCTTTGCCGGTCGACAGACGCCAGTGGAACCGTGGATGAGCGCCATGGATATGTTATTCTTATCTTCTGTAACCGAGGGATTACCAAATGTATTGATTGAAGCTCAGGCTCTTGGTGTTCCTGTGGCGACGATGAATGTTGGCGGTGCCCCTGAGACCCTTTGTGAAGGTAAGTCTGGAATTATTCTTGAAGATACTGTGCCAGAAAATTTGGCACGACAAATGATCGCAGTATTGGAAAGCCCGGATAGAATGAAAAATATGTCAGAGGATGCGATGTCATTTGTAAATTCGCGATTTGACATATCCATTATGGTAGCTACGTTAAAGACCTTATACCAATAGGAAAATAAGATCCCTCTGACCGTATCGCAGCTTTTTGGTCAAAGGCGATACCAGATTTATATTCGCAACGAAATATTGCGCCTACTCCTCTTAGGTCTTTCGTGATGGGGGGAGCAATTTTATGATGCTGAGCATACTAAGAAAAACCAGCAGCGCGATAAATCCGACTTTCGGAATATTAGGGAGGTTGGCGTGTTTTGTTGTTTTTGGTGGCACGACGATTAGAAACCGGCTCCGAGCTAGCGCTGCATCATCCGAGGCTTTGGCAAGGGTTAGTAAGGCCGTGGACAGGGTCTCTTCAGCAATTTGCACCTGTAACAACGCCAGTTTATAGTCAAGCAACAACTGGTTTAGGGATCGGCCCCCATTTTCAGGCAGTTCAATTAACGATTCGCGTTGCCGAGAGATCATGTTCTGAATTCCTTCGCCCAATGTAACCAGCCGCTGGGTCATTAAATCTTCGCCCTGTCCGGCTACCCCTGCCCGCTCAATCTGGGTTTTGAGTTCAACAAGTTCGATCTCCAGCTTTGTAATTGTCGAATAAATACCCTCAATTCGAGCAGCGGGATTAGCTTCTCCGCCGGTGATTTGTAGCTGGATCAACTCAGCTTGTGCTTGTGTTAGAGCCAGCCGAGCAGCATCGACGGATTGCTGCGCCAAAGTTGTCCGATACTGAAATAGACTTTCAGACAGATCGTTAATGTGATTGGCGGTAAGTGCCAATACTCTTTCGGAAACATCGATGGCCATAACCGGATCAGGGGCGCGAACATATAGCGTAAGCAGACCCGTCTGGATATTGACTGAACTGAATACAAAATTTGAGAACCGGTCCTTTTTGCTGATGCGCAATGGTGGAATGTTGCGTAAACGCATAT
>CAYNZI010000757.1:0-1613 GCA_964401565.1 uncultured Spongiibacteraceae bacterium | reverse complement strand
CTATACGGGTCATGGGCTTGGTGAGTATGCTGATTGGAGTTGGTGTACTTTGTCTGGTAAACGGATAATTTTTGTAGATCAATTTCGGATGTTTCATGACCATAGCTGATCGTTGGTTGTTACCTGATGGTGTTGAAGAGCTGCTGCCTGAGCAGGCGGGGCAGGTAGAGTCTCTGCGCCGAAAATTACTGGATCTTTATCGTGGCTGGGGTTATTCGCTGGTTATACCACCACTGATAGAATATACAGAATCCCTACTGGTCGGTCTCGGCCAAGATGTCGACATTCAAACGTTTAAAGTGATTGATCAGTTAAGTGGTCGCACCATGGGTATTCGCGCTGATATTACCCCTCAAACTGCTCGTATAGATGCCCATAGTCTGCGAGGTGACGGACCTAGCAGGTTGTGTTATGCCGGCAGTGTTTTGCACACTAAACCTAAGACATTGATGGCATCGAGATCTCCTATTCAGATTGGTGCAGAGCTCTATGGCGACGGTAGCCTGAGCAGTGATATCGAAGTCATCAGCTTGATGTTGGAAACATTAGCGGCATCCGGAATTGATGAGATCACGCTGGATTTAGGGCACGTCGGAATTTATCGCTCATTGATAGAGCAGTCGGAACTGACGGCAGATGCAGAGAAGACTTTATTTAGCGCATTGCAGCGCAAGTCCTCAGGGGATATTGAGTCGGCCATACAAGACGGCATTAGCGATTTAAAATTGGCTGACATGATGAGGGCATTGAGTACCTTGAATGGCGATCGGTCTATTCTTGATAAGGCAAAAGTTCTATTGAAGAGTGCGCCGGCAGACGTATTGTCTGCAATCGACGATTTATCGCAAGTAGCTGATCAAATTTCCAGCCGGATGCCGTCGGTAAATGTTTATTTTGATTTGACTGAATTGCGCGGCTACCACTACCACACCGGGTTGGTATTTGCTGCTCTGGCGCCGGGGCACGGACAGGCGATCGCAAACGGCGGTCGCTATGATGATATTGGAGAAGTATTCGGTCGCGCTCGCCCTGCGACCGGATTTAATACCGATCTTAAGGCGTTGTTGGGTTATCTTCCCAATAATAGTTCAGATGAGAGTTCAAATAGTATTCTGGCTCCTGATAGTCAGGGTCTTAGCAATAGTGACAGTTTGTCTTTGTGGCATGCTACTCAACAGCTGCGAGCTGATGGAGAGCGTGTGATCAGTGCCTTGCCGGGGCAGGCGGATGTAGAGCAATATTGTCGTCATCTGGTATTAAAAGAAAATCGCTGGCTTGTTGAAAAAACGTAGAGTTGGCTTAAAATTTATTTAGCCAATGGCTAATATTAGAGTGAAGTAATGAGTAAAAATGTCGTGATACTCGGCACCCAGTGGGGTGACGAAGGGAAAGGGAAAATAGTCGATCTGCTAACGGATCAGGCTGACCTGGTAGCGCGTTTTCAGGGTGGGCACAACGCTGGGCACACTCTGGTCATCAATGGCGAAAAGACAGTGTTGCATTTGGTGCCATCGGGTGTTTTACGCGAAAAAGTTTTATGCCTAATCGGTAATGGTGTTGTGCTTTCACCAGAAGCGCTGTTGAAAGAAATTGCTGAACTGGAAGAAAAAGGC
>CAYNZI010000756.1:0-1623 GCA_964401565.1 uncultured Spongiibacteraceae bacterium | reverse complement strand
AAACAGTCCTCACGGACATCCCCGACAAACTTAGACGCGCCCCAACTGGGCTCAGTGCCAAGGCCTCTGCCAGCCCTACCTTTATACCGCGTCTCAGATTATTTTTTCGACGAAATCGCTTCGAGTAAAGCTGCCTATTTATAGCTATTCTCTATTTTCTATTCATGGGGTGAACATAACTGCTGTTGGAAGCGGCAGGGAACGAAACTACCG
Organism: uncultured Spongiibacteraceae bacterium; assembly: GCA_964401565.1. Taxonomy (GTDB): domain Bacteria; phylum Pseudomonadota; class Gammaproteobacteria; order Pseudomonadales; family Dasaniaceae; genus Oceanicoccus. The sequence goes on along the minus strand of CAYNZI010000756.1, from coordinate 1,410 downwards.
ACTCAGCAGGCATAAACAACATTGTCCGATAACAGGCGATTGCAGACTGTCAGATTACTTCAAAAGCTACTGTTTAACGTGCTGGCTTGCGTCTGATCCAATACAGGTTAGCAGTATATTTTGATGAATTTTTTGGCGTTGTCACGCTGCTGTTCTTTCTCATCTTCCGAGAGAATACGTTTGCTGCCATCGGGTTCAGTGATGCGAATTCGAGCCGCATCAAGTGCTTTCAGATTTCCTTTGGCTTGTTTGCAGAGTTTAGCGTCTTTTTCTGGCATAACTTGCAGTGTTCTCTGGCCCTCTGCTGTAGCGGGTTGTTCTTCAGTGCTGTCGTTGCTTTTCTCACTTTTGGTTTTTGCGCCGCCTGAGAATTGAATAAATTCGGATTCAATGCCTTCTGGAGGGCGATCGGAGTATTGAACAGTGCCAGTAATATCAGTCCAGCGATAATGACCATTTGATGCGGCGTGAATGGACGACGTGACTAGTATTCCCAGTCCGATGATCAGTGCACATGCTACTTTGTTCATTTTAATGTCATTCCTTATCGATTGAAACCTGAGCGCAAACGCCACAGCTGTTTCAATTATGGCAAAAAATGGTGATTTCGACAGAAGTTTATCGACAAATCATCGACAAACTCAAAAAAAACGTATATTTCGGGCTGATTGTCGACAAACAGTTGACTTTGATTGATCTTCATTCAAAATTGGTCCTTAGAACGTAGTTGGCCGATATTTACTGCTTACCGGTAGTTGATATTAGCGTCGAGTCTTTACTTACCGGTATTGACTATGGGACGCTCCCTTCACTCTGCAGACACACGACCTGTGTTGCGAGAATGCCGCCTAACAGGTATTTCCCTGTTTGGCACCGAGACGATACCTTCGTCTTACGGCGTTATCGCCCGGTGTGGTCCCAGTTAGGGAGACACTGGTTTTTGGTTGTGAGGTTTGTATACTCAAAAGCAATTCAACAAGGTAATTTCACGTCGGTGGTAACGCTGTTGTGTCTGCTGTTAGTTGATAATCTTTTGGTCATAACATCTCATGTTTTTTTCACACTGATGTGAGGAATTTTCAGTGGACATGTTATCAGGCGGCCAAATGGTCGCGCGCGCGTTGGAAGACGAAGGCGTAGAATTTATCTTCGGCTACCCCGGCGGTGCAGTTTTACATATATATGACGCACTTTTTCAATCGTGTAAAGTACCCCATATTTTAGTTAGACACGAGCAAGCAGCTACTCACGCAGCTGATGGCTATGCGCGGGCGACTGGCAAGCCGGGCGTTGTGCTCGTGACTTCAGGTCCCGGTGCAACAAATGCTGTTACAGGCATTGCTACGGCGTATATGGATTCTATTCCTATGGTTGTTCTGTCTGGTCAGGTTCAAAGCCATTTAATCGGTG
>CAYNZI010000755.1:0-1625 GCA_964401565.1 uncultured Spongiibacteraceae bacterium | reverse complement strand
GTCCCTGCCGACATGCTTCGCCCTTACGGTATTACCTTGAACCATCCCCAAATGTTTGCTGATGGTTTTACCGGGAATGATTTCAATATTACTCACTAACATTAACCGCCCCTTTCTCTGCTGTTATCACTATTTCAGCCACAAAAAATTTGGTCGTTACTGAAAAATAGACCAAACCTCACATAAACCAATTCGCAGTGTATCCCTTTAGCAATCACAAAACCGTAAAAACTCTCGTTGTGGTATTGCTATCAAATGAACGGACAGTCACTTTGAAAATGCACGTCACTCCATACATAGATAACATTGCCACAAATCATCGGACTTCCCCTGCCTCTATAGATCCATAGAGCTACTCAGAAGGAATTCTACAGCGATAACACAATGGCTTTGTAGAACTAGTCTGTGCTGGCACCTACTAAGTAGGATACTCTAAGCCAATGAATAAAAATCTTGCTGTACTCACCATCGCCCAAGCATTTGCGCAAGCAGCCGTACCTATCGTCATTCTGTTGGGCGGTATCGTCGGCATGCGTATTGCGCCCAGCGCCTCGCTGGCAACCTTGCCTGTTGCCTTAACGATTGTCGGGACCGCTCTAACAACAATACCTGCAGCCTTGTTGATGAGTAAGGTGGGGCGGAAAAAAGGGTTCCTTTTTGGCGCTATCTACGCAGGTTTAGCAGGTGCCCTTGCCGCTTACGCTGTTTCAATTGGGCACTTCTATCTGTTTTGTTTTTCGACATTTCTCATTGGTAGTCACAACGCCTTTATTCAACAATATCGATTTGCCGTTACCGAATCTGTGCCCCCGAACAAGATAGGCCCCTCATTATCTATATTGATGTTAGCGGGAGTGTTTGCGGCATATATTGGGCCCGAGTCGGCTCAGCAAATGAAAGATGTCTCAAGCTGGGGAGAGTTTTCGGGCTCCTTCATGGCGATATCAGTATTAATGAGTATCACGTTTTGTGTTCTGCTTTTCTATTCGAACACCGAAACACAGACGTCGGAATCCGAAAGAAGCGGGCGGCCATTGTCAGACATTATTCGCCAGAGGAAATTTATTGTTGCGGTCGCAGCAGCGGCTGTGGGGTTCGGTGTAATGAGTTTTATTATGACCGCAACGCCAGTCAGTATGCATCGAGTTGATAACATTAGCCTGGACGATACAACGTGGGTCATTCAAAGTCACATTATCGCCATGTACTTGCCTTCGTTATTCAGTGGATTACTGATTGCGCAATTCGGCGCAGAGAAAATCATATCCGTAGGAATTGCCTTGCTCTGTCTTTGCTTGGCCGTAGGTTATATCGAGCCAATGTTGATACATTATTGGTGGACATTAGTACTGCTGGGCGTCGGATGGAATTTTTTGTTCTTGGGGGGCACGACGTTGTTAACACAAACGTATCGAAGTAGTGAACGATATAAAGTTCAAGCTCTCAATGATTTCATGGTTTTTTCGCTGCAAGCTATAGCGGCGCTGGGCTCTGGGTTTGTCTTGGCGACATGGGGATGGGACATGGTAATTCTACTGAGCTTACCCTGGTTGATTTTACTGTTAGCCGTTCTTTGGTTCGGTAGAAGAAGGATAAACGCAGAATGATGTTATTCACGCGTCCAT
>CAYNZI010000754.1:0-1630 GCA_964401565.1 uncultured Spongiibacteraceae bacterium | reverse complement strand
TGTCTTCAACATGCTTTTGTACGGCATAAAACAATGGCTGAGCTTTTTCTGACATACCCAGGTTAAATAAATCTTGTTCCGGATTAGACATCTTCTTCTCTCTTCTTCAGTGGCAACCAGAAACACTTGTTCACGAACAAAAGCGCGCTGATTGGACAAGTGGACGAATCAATAGATTGGACTAGTACATGATAAACTCGGCAACAATAAAACAACGCCAGTTGAGGAACATTGATATGGATCGATTGACAGGTATCTAACGACAAAAAACAGGGTCAGGCGGATAATTGTTGGGAGCAATCTATTAATACTGGCCAATCAAGCGGCTGGCCAGCCTGTAAAACTAGCGGCCGCGCGGGTCTGATCCGTCTTTAGGTGCACCCGTACCGGATGAACCCATGAAGACTTTACGTCCATCTTCAAACGCCAAATCGCGTCCATTGGCCTTACAAGCAGGGGCGCAAGCCCGGTCTTTACTCTGGTAACCCCGAACGACTATTTCTGAGCCAATCGGCAGTGAATTCTTATTAATCCCTGCTCTCAGCAATGTATTTGGCGTCCCACCTTCAACCATCCAGGCTTCAGTTTCACCGTCTTCCTGAACCGCAGCGAGATGAATCCAAGCATGGGGATTAATCCATTCTACCCGCGTCACTTTACCTCGCAAGGTAACAGGGGCGTCGGCGTCAAACTCTGCTGAAAAGGCATGATGGGCCCATGCTTGATAGGATAAAGAGGCCGCCGCTGATACTAATAGCAAAAATGCTACAATGACTTTTTTCATATTCAATACTCCTTTCGGCCCACGAAAACAAACCGAAAAAGTTCTGTATTCGTTATCGATAAACCATTCATTTTTCAACTACTCGGCCACATTGGTCGCGACAGTAGCGTTTTGTAGACTCCGTTTACCCGCGCTGAAAACAGCACTGGTCACTTATTTATCCGTCTGCTTTCTCGTTTTTTTCTTGCTCTCGCTGACCACCGAGAATACCCGGCAGCGCGTAGTTTCCTTCGTGGCAGGCATATTCATAAATAGGCCCTTCAGATGGCCTAAATATGGTCTCCGCGCGCCAAGTCTGTGTATAAATTGACGCATCTTCTACCGTATATTCGTAATGTATTTCATCTTGCCCAGTACGGGTAAAACGCTCAACAACTTTAGTATTCGTCGTCGACATAAAACGGTGAGCAATAGCTGCACGCAGCAACTTCTGCGGATGAAATTGCGTTGTTTCCACCACCAGAGTATCGCCATCCCAGTGTCCGACCGAATCACCTAACCACGGTTTAATATCGGCAGGTAACGGCTCACCTTCAAGTCGAATAGTGCGCACACCGTGATTCATTTCCACCAGAATCATCACATATCCAGGCGTTTGCACGAACTGGTAGTTATTGTTGTAGAGAACACCCAGCATTGGCGGGCCACCGATAGAACCGAAACCAACCACACAGCGATCGCCCAGCATTAATTGCTCAGGATTATTCCGTGCACGGGCCTTCATATAAACGGCTTTGCTTTTTTTACCACCCTCCACTGAATAGGGCAACTTTCCGTTTTCGGGCTCGACGATCAGCGAGGTACGCACTTTACCGTCGATACGCAGCATTTTCTTGCCAGGGTCCA
>CAYNZI010000753.1:0-1631 GCA_964401565.1 uncultured Spongiibacteraceae bacterium | reverse complement strand
AGCTAAAGCACCTTCGGCAGCAAAAGCAGTTGAACTTAGAGGGCTATCTTTCAGGGTATAATAATTTGTAGCGGGGTCCAATGCAGCAGTTGGCCAGTCGAGGTAGGTATCCTCGAATTGGATTGAGAACGGAACACTTATAGATGCTTCAAAGAGGTTTTGCGCCGTTCCATTTTCACCACGAGTGTGTCGACCACTCACGCTTTCAATAGTCAGGCTGCTCCCGGTTGCGTTGACAATGATTTCATATGTCCCGACGGTAATGTAGTGATTGAATATCTCGGGTTCAGGATCCCACCACCAGCCGGAGAATATAGGGTCATAATCAAAAACTTGGCTGTATGTAAACACTTCTTCATACGAGTAATTTATAGTTACATCCGACCGGTTGATGCCTTCAAAAATAACTGTATCTACTCCGCGACCATTACCAACTATGAGATCATTCCCAAAAAAGGAAGTGGGATCTCCAGCATCTTCGCTTAAGATAATGGTAAGCTTGTCCTCGGCAGTTAAGACATAGGACCGAGTATCAAGAGCAATATACGTATCATCCCCCGTGTCACCGTAAAAGGTGTCCGTGCCGCCAGTGTAGACCAAAACATCCGCTCCGGCATCACCATGCACTACATCATTACCTTCGCCATCGTAACCAAATTCTCGCAGTGCAAATTCTTCCTCGGTTTCATCTCCACGGATGCCATCGTTAGCGCCACTATCAATTATAAAATCTGCGCCCTCGCCACCTTTAAGAATATCATCACTAGATCCGCCATAAATATCATCATGCCCAAGGCCGCCGTCTATTGTGTCAACGCCGTCCCCGCCCCGAATTGTATTGCGGTCATCGCTACCAGTAATTTCGTCTTCAAAAACTGAGCCAATGACGTTGTCAAAATCAAGAACATTGAATTCCTGATTGCCAAGGTTCACGTTTCCGGTTTGTAAATCGACTGTAGCTCCAGATGTTAAATCCTGCATATCAATCGTGTCGCCAACCTCAATTGCTCCACCACCAGAAATACTGAGCCCTTGTAGGTCAATGCCCTCTAAGGTGTCCAAAATCAAAATATCATCTGTCTTAGCAAGGGTTATGTTCTCAACGCCGTATAGGAAATGCTCCGCATCCATGATTAGCGTGAGAGCATGAACATCAACCGAGAAATTGTAATAATTTCCGGAGCGCGGTGTAATGAACACAACTACTTTTGCATCAGCATTTACTTCAAGAGATGAATGGAATGCCTCAGTGTAATCCACACTATCCGTTCCTGTACCACCGTCAATAATCGCTTTACTAGGAATACGTATCTGCCTGAGCGGATCGTCCAAAAAACGAATTTCGTCATCTCCAGCACCAGCGTTAACTACAGTCTTTGTAATTGTGTTCAGTTCTATTGCATCGACACCCGAGTCATCATAGAGCGTCCCTACTCTATAGTCCGTATCTGCAAATACTGCACCCGTTTCATGAAATATCAGATGTTCTCCCGGAGTATACCCGTCTTGTTCTGACAATCCATAGGCCGACCAAAAATAGCTATTCGTCTCGTTTGTTAGTGAACTCAGCGAATTCGCGGTTAATGTCGGGCCGGAAAAAGAAGATAGGAATAATCCAAATATATTTGAAA
>CAYNZI010000752.1:0-1639 GCA_964401565.1 uncultured Spongiibacteraceae bacterium | reverse complement strand
TGCTCCCTTCCAGGCCTGGCGGAGTTCGCTATCTAACGTTGCGGGAGGACCAAAAGGGCTACCATAACGACATTGAAACAAAAAGGACACTGCTTCAAAGGCGGCGTATTGTGCTCAAATTTAACCTTGCTTGCAAGGGTCTTTTACCAATCAGCTAAACTCTCTAATTAGACGTAGCCATACGGCCCGGTGGAAACTCTGCCAGAATAGCCGCAACAATTTCGTTAACGTAGCTGTCGCGCTCCTGAGGTGTCTCCGCTGTTAGCCGTCGGCCGGCAATACCTCGCCAAATTAATTCGCTGCTAGCAGGGTCAATGACATCAATCATGAATGTCCCCTGTTTGTAATGCCTTATATACGTATCGTTGTAAAAGCTATGCTGAAAACAGCCCTGCCAACAGGGATAATATCCATAACTACTATGAAATGAATTGATGCTCTGTCTGTTTTCGGCACTGACATGATAGGTAATCAGAAAGTCTGCACTTGCGTCACCACTTGCTTTTTTAAACCCTCTGGCAAAAAGCTCTGCATCAACAGCCCGTGTAACACGATTAGTCATCAAGCCATTGTCGACCACCGGATCTTCTACCAATTTCTGCTTAGGTACCATCCACGCATAGGTAGATAACAGTGGAAATTGGCGACTAGTATCGTAATCTGTGCTGACAGGTATGCCTGTGCAGCCAGCAAGACTAAGTGCCAACATTAGCAAAAACAATGTCGAGTTTCGACGAGATAAATTCATTGTATTCCTCTCTTAATAACAGCTTTCTTCACACCAATAATACGCTATCTTTATCAAGATCCAAAGTAATCATAGCGCCGTTTTCTGCGGATAAATCACCCGTCTACTCTCTGATTATTGTAAAACGAGGTATAGGGCAGCATTCCCTCTTTTGACTCGCAACACGACCCGCTGTGCGGGTTGTTGAAGAATTTGTCGCAAGTCATCGAGATCACCAACCTTATACCGATTAGCCGACAAAATCACATCGCCAGGCCGCAACCCCGACCCCGCTGCAACGGCGTCGGGCGCAATTGCAGTGACCTCTACACCGCCATCACGAAACGACTGCAGGCTAACGCCTTCCAAAAATGGATGTATACTGCCATTGCTCGCCAATTGACTCGTTGCTTCGCCTACTTTCGCCTTAATCACTTTAGTTTTACCGTCGCGTAAAATAGTGATCTTGAGTTTTTGACCTATTCGGCGCCGGCCAATCTCGTTGCGCAACTGCGCTGGCGTTTCCACTGACTTTCCGTCAATACTTATCACCACATCAGCTGCTTTCAACCCGGCCGTGTCAGCCGCAGACCCCGGTTGAACTTCAGCAATAACGACACCTCTTTGCTGTTTATCGATATCAAATGCTTCCGCCAAGTCACGAGTAAGACTCTGGATAATAACGCCCAACTGACCACGCTTGACTTCCCCATGCTCCAATATCTGATCAATACTTGAGTTTGCCATGTTAGCTGGAATAGCAAAACCAATACCTACGTTGCCGCCAGCAGGAGCCATGATAGCCGTGTTAATTCCAACCAGCTCACCGTTCAAATTAACCAGGGCACCGCCGGAATTACCGGGATTGATCGACGCATCCGTCTGAATGAAATTTTCATAACCCTCTATACC
>CAYNZI010000751.1:289-1641 GCA_964401565.1 uncultured Spongiibacteraceae bacterium | reverse complement strand
GCTATTCTTGGCTCGTCGTTATGCTGGGCGCTGTTATCCATCAGCAACCGCCAACTGGCCCAATTAGAAAGCACAGCAGCGCTCACCTTTCATACACTACCCATCAGCGGAATACTGGCCGCCGTATTAACCGCCGGCCACTGGGTACAGCCCCAGAGTATTGACTGGCTGCTATTTGCCACCGTTGGAATAGGCGCGGGAGGATTGCATTTTTTTGCCGCTCTAGCCTACAAAAACGCCAAGGCAGCGACTGTTGCGCCACTGGAGTATTCGAATCTCATTTTTACCGGTGCCGCGGCGTATATTTTTTGGCAAGAAGTTCCAAGCACCTACACCATGATAGGTGGACTCGCCATTCTAGCTGGAGGGTTTTTAGCAATTCGTGCAAGGGATTAGCACTCGTGTCCTATTGTTGACTGGAACAACAACCCATCAATTGTCGCCCAAGCCTTATAGACCTGGATCTATTCCCGTCATTTTAATGGATAGCTCCCACAACCTCTCAGCGAGCGCTTTATCTTTACTGAAATAGCTGGACTTCGCCAGACCCGCAGGCCCTGAGCTTTCACCTATTCGGTTGGGGCCGCAATACTCTCCACCCTTCAGATTCATATCGGTAGCGGCCTTCAATGTTGGCCAAGCACCTTGTGCAGGGGTGTTAATAAACAGGCGAAAGAAAGGCGTTGCATACTGAACCCATGGCGGAAGGTGGCGGAATAATGCGGTATCGGCGATGCCCGGATGGCATGCTATCGACAGCGTTGAGGAACCCTTTTTGGTCAACCGTCTTTGTAGTTCGTTTGAAAACAACAAATTGGCCAACTTACTTTGACTATAACGTATGCCTGCATTGTAAAATTTTTCGGCGTTAATATCGTTGAAATTTACGCTGCCAGTTTGATGCGCCAAGCTACTGGTGCTAATTACGCGGGACCCTGGCGTCTCCTCTAACTTGTCGAGTAATAGAGAGGTCAATGCAAATGGCCCTAAATGATTAACCCCAAATTGGCTTTCGAATCCCTGCGCTGTACGCTCCAGAGGAGGCACCATTATTCCTGCATTGTTAATTAGCGCATCCAGACGATTTTCGTTCTTGACAGCAATCGCCGCTAATTTAACGGAGTCGATATCGGCCAGATCAATCGATACGGCCTGTACATCGGCTGAGGGATACAATCGTTCAATAGTATTGATTGCTATGTTAGCCTTATCCGTGTTTCTGCAACCGATAAGCACTCTGGCATTGCGACTGGCAAGTACTTTTGCTACTTCAAAGCCGATACCTGAGTTTCCACCGGTAATAAAAAATGTTTTACCGTGCTGATCCGTGACATCGGTATCTCTGAAACCGG
>CAYNZI010000751.1:0-279 GCA_964401565.1 uncultured Spongiibacteraceae bacterium | reverse complement strand
CGCAAATTACAGTGATTGGAATTTATACAAAAAGTGGCTGGATCATAAAATGGGCTTCCCTTTTCTTCTGTGACAACTCACACTGACAAACACTATTGTCGCGCAAGTAAACCATACAAAACGAATCTTGTGTAGGAAAGAGAAAGGACTGGATAATAATATGGGACACCTTTTAACATCGGAAGAAGATTTGAGAGAACACTATGCGACGCCCAACGGGGGAGTGATCGATAAGCAACTGGATCACATTGACCCACATTGTGCTTCGGTAATTGAAAA
>CAYNZI010000750.1:0-1653 GCA_964401565.1 uncultured Spongiibacteraceae bacterium | reverse complement strand
AGAAGATCTTCTCGTCGAGCATTTTTCGACAGACTACGCGCTTACTCGTTCACCACTGCGTAACCCGCATCCCGAAAAGCCAGTGAGCGATGAGATGAAAGCGTCCTCGTCGGCGTCGGCCGTGCTCATTGTGTTCGTACAAGAAGATGATCAACTAAAAGTACTGGTCACCAAACGTAGCGCTAATATCCGCTTTGGCGGACATATTTGTTTTCCGGGTGGCAAGGTTGATGATAACGACCAGAACCCGGTGGAGACCGCATTGCGAGAAGCACAGGAGGAGATAGGATTGGAACCCGAGAAAGTAACCGTACTGGGTAGTATGGGTGACTATTTTACCCAAACTGCCTACCGCATAACGCCCGTCGTCGGTATCGTTCAGCAACCGTTTTCTATACAAAAGGATTTAACACCCTGCGACAGTGAGGTTGAAGAAATTTACGCATTGCCAGCCAGGCTACTTTTTGCAAGCAGTGCATATGACCTACACCAGTTGGGAATGGCATCGCAACACCCGCGAGGACACTATTCTTTAAGCTATGACGAAGCAGGTTCGTCCCTGCGCGTATCAGGCCCGACTGTATCGATGATGATGGGTTTATATGAAGAATTGTTGAAATCTCAGGGACTACTGCACGCCGGTGGCGAGAACTAAGGAACAGAGGAGCTGCATCCCAAGCCTCGGTCAACGATTCATCGTCTAGTGGGTAGTATCGAAAATGTATCGCCAAAATCGCATTGCCCCACTAGAAGGGGCAATGACTTACGCCTTGCACGGTTTCACCGGTCGTTGGGTGACTAAACTCCAGCTGAGTTGCGTGCAACATCAGTCGGTCAGCCATGAAGAAAGCGGCATCCGTTGCGTACAGATCACAACCCAAGATCGGGTGCCCTATTTCACAACTGTGAATACGCAATTGATGGGTGCGTCCCGACGATGGTCTGAATTCAACTTTGGTGCAATTACCCGGCATTCTCTCGAGCACGTCATATCGAGTTATGGCTTCTTTTCCCTCTTGATAACAGATTTTTTGCAATGGGAAATTGGGCTTATCTTTGGCTATAGGAAACTCTATCACACCCGTGTCATCTTCCATTTCACCGTAGAGTAATGCCGTATACATTTTCTTCACTGTGCGCGCTTGAAATTGCCGGGTAAAATCAGCGTTAACGCTTTTATTCAGTGCCACCAGCATAATACCTGATGTTCCAAAGTCGAGCCGATGTACCAGGGTCGCCGTCGGAAAATCTTGTACCAAACGATAGTGTACTGAATCTTTGTTGAGAGGATGTTTACCGGATAAACTTAACAAACCCGTTGGTTTGTTAATCAACAGAAAACTGTCATCCTGATAGATAACGCTAATCTCGTCATGACAGGCCGGAACAATAAACGGATCAGCTTGTGGCTGCATAATTACACTCTTCAAAAAACGACAGAACTTTTTCCCACATTCGCTTGTTGCCCGATCCTCTACCGTTGTGCAAAATTTTGGCGATTCAATTCAACTTGATTAGATTCTGACATTGATAGACGATAATCCTGAGCCATGGCATCACTGCTATCGGAGGCAATGGAGTGATGTGATTGCGGAACGTAAAAGATGAGCGCTGAGTGAGTGACTGAGACCTGCTGTTTTCCAAGCAGGGCTC
>CAYNZI010000749.1:0-1653 GCA_964401565.1 uncultured Spongiibacteraceae bacterium | reverse complement strand
CGCCTGTTTTTGCCTTGTATTGGCTGCCTCGAAAATGAATTTCAACAGCCTGCTAAACAACCCTATTGATCAATTTCACCTTCCATTTAAGGGCCACAAATGTCCCAAGAAAAACGCAACTACTTCCGCATGCAGCAAGATATACAGCTTGAACACCAGGCTGTTGACGCCTATACCGCCAAGGAAGGCAACCTTGACGACTGTTTTTCCGGCTCAGAATCGCTACAGTTATTCACTCAATTACGCCGTATAGATCAAGAGGCGGCTCCTCTACTGCAAGCCATTAGCAACCACAGCCGTGAAACCGCCGAATACTTACAACTCACCAACCGCAAGTTTGAGTTATTGGCAAAACAATTGATATCCAACTGTGCAACAGCGGCCGATGCGCACCCATCAAAGGTCAATCTCAGTGAGGGCGGCATTGCCTTTTATGCCGAAAAACCCGCTTACAAAGGCAGTTATATCGCCCTGCGCGCAATATTCCTGCCCTCTTATAACAGTATCACCACTTTTGCACAGGTGATTCGCTGCGATACCAACAAAAACCAAAGTTATCAGATCGCGGCTAAATTCATTCGCCTTAATAGCGCTGAACGTGAGACCATTAGTCGAGAAATTATGCACGCACAACTTAAATCGGCCCGAGCCCAAAAACAAGCTTAATCAAGAAAAAAAGCGGAGTCTAAATCAAATGCCAGTAAAAAAATGTACTCTTCACGGCAAAAAACACAGCACCGCCATCACGTTAAGACGAACCGCCTTAATACTATCGTCGATATTACCGTTAATACCGATTGTAAGTGCGAACATTGCCGCAGCTGCAACTGAAAACAGAGCTAAAGAGATAGCCACAGACACCACAGATATTAACCCGATTCACGCTAGCGCCTCAATACCGACAGCGACACCATCAACAATCTCAGCTATAACGTCACCAACAACCCCACCTACAATCCCAGCAACAACTCCAGAGATGCCATCTACAACGACCACGGTCACTACAGACCCAGAAACAGGTACAATAACGACAACGATAACCACAACTACCAGCACCAGCACCAGCACCAGCACCAGCACTGCAAATACAGGCGATATAGTACGTATCCCCATAGGCCAGCAATCTGAACAACTCAACCAGCTCGCTCGGCCTCAACGCGGAATGAAGCAACAACAGGTCATAGATACCTTCGGCCCGCCACTAACACAATCCGTTGCAACCGGAACGCCCCCTATAAGCCAGTGGAGCTACAGGGACTTCACCGTCTATTTTGAATCTGAGTACGTCATTCACAGTGTTCTTAAGCACACACACAAAACTGAGTAGTTACTTTTATTACTCAGCAGAAGATAAATTTAACGTCACTATTCAGTGCAACCATAGAACGCCTTAATCTTGGTATTTGCGCCAGAAAATGCCATAGCCCCATCCGTGAGGGCTTAATTCGGCGTCCATGCCTCATACATTTCTTGCGCAAACACCCAAAATTAAGGCTCAGCGCTTCGAATATATGTGCGCTGAATAGTTACAATTAACATCGGTCAAAACGTACGATCCAGGCCCTCCCGTCCCCAAGCTTCAAAATAATCTGCCACCTGCAAATCAGGTAGAGGCTTTTCTTTACCGGCGGGGCTACCCAAATAAAGATAGCC
>CAYNZI010000748.1:0-1657 GCA_964401565.1 uncultured Spongiibacteraceae bacterium | reverse complement strand
AGAGACGCCCTGAAAACGTAGTTTCCAGCTACCGATCGACATGAGATTTCGACAATGGATGCAATGACATTACTACACAGCCGCAATTCCGCGCCACGGTTGCGGGATCCTGCTCCCGAGGGAGATGTTCTGGAGAGCATTCTAAAAGCGGGGTTAAGGGCTCCCGATCATGCTTGGCTAGCTCCCTGGCGTTTTTTAACCATTGCAGGCTCGGGAAGAGAAAATTTGAGTTCGCTGTTTGTTACATCAAAACAAGCCGAACGGAAAATGACTGGAGAGCCAGCGTTAACAGATATTGAAGTCAGGAAAATATCAGCTAAAACCATGCGGGCGCCACTAATTGTGGTCGTTATCGCGTCGCTTACAAAGCATGCGAAGGTGCCGCCCATCGAACAACAGTTGTCAGCCGGCTGTGCGGCCCACAGTATACTGTTAGCTGCACATGCGAATGGCTACGGAGGTATATGGCGTACAGGCGATATGGCTTTTAGTGATGTGGTAATGACGGGGCTGGGATTGCAAGCCAATGAAAGTGTGATTGGTTTCTTATATATAGGCACTCTTGATGGTGAATTCAAATCGTTGCGAGAGTTATCAGTAGCCGATTACTGTGAGTCCTGGCCGCCGGAGGAATAACCCACAACAAGAAATCACGAGTAGTCAAATCCATTCGTTGGTAATAGTGATCATTGACGCAATGTGATCTACGTCTCATTATTAACGCTAAGGGTGATGATGTTAGTCTTCTCCCCGCGAAACCCTACCCCTGTGGGCGGTTTCACGAAATGGCAAACCCGTGGTAACACGGGGACGCAAAGCCAGTGCCCGGGTTACATTTAATGAATTCCGGGTCGAACGGTTACCGAATGAAGCAGTGCCTGTCTTTGAGCACCCGCTGTTTTCTGTTATGTTTTTCCAGCATCTATCGCAAGATTTATACAGGTAATCAATGGACGCGACTCATAGTAATTCCGAAAAGGATAGTGCCCGTTCGACGGTAATGCTTTTCCTGCGAAAGAAATTGGTCTTGAGTGTATCGGTGTCTCTTTTTGCGATTGGCAGTTTATCGTTAGTGGCCTATTTCCTGGCCGATCGATATGTAGGCATATCGGGAGCAGATATTGTTTTTCTTGAGAGAAACTTTGAGAATACGCCATTTTCACTCATGGACGCTCATGATGCCTGTCGCTACGAGGCCGAATCCAAGTTGGGGGGAAGTCTATTAAGGTCTGAGATGTTACCGCTGTCAACGAGGTTTAATACTAAAAAGGGTACTTATTTGGTCGTTTTGGATGCGGATGTTGGAACGATTGACACGTGGTCAGGTGTGACAATATATTGCGATATTGATCCGACGAAGCAAAAAATAAGCTATTACAAAGAAGTTAAAACCGATCAAGAATCGCTACTGGGCCGCACTATGAATTTGTTAGGTAGCCTGGTGAACTAGTCATGCGGGTTGCGCCCAAAAACCATGACAGCATGTTTGTGCGACGGCGATAAACCGATTTAATCCTGCTACACTGCTGTCACTGTTATATTTATGTTGTGATTTCATGACCTCAAACGTTACCAAACTAAACCGTACGGTTTTTACGACCCCAGTGCTCAGCACCCTGTTGAGATGGCTCGCATTGGGTATCCTAAAACTTATTGG
>CAYNZI010000747.1:511-1658 GCA_964401565.1 uncultured Spongiibacteraceae bacterium | reverse complement strand
ATACGCGCCACGAGATGCTGGGATTGTCGGGTATATTTGGCGAGATGTTGTTAAATCAATCGATCAGCGGGCTGGCGACGGCCCTGATAGGAGGAGAAAGCGGAGAGCTGCCCAACTTGTTTGCCAATATTGAAGCCGGTATCGGCGAGTTGGAATAACGTTGGAAGGTCGACCCTTATCATTAGCTGCTGTCATTGCGTATAATGCGCGGCTAACGTATTGATAGACAAGTTTGTTGGTATAGGGTGTCTGGCCGAGTGTTTTTACAGGTTAATATGAATAGAAAAATAAATGGTGTTCACTCCCGATTGTTATATCTAATCGTTGGGCAACTCTGGGTTAACGGTGCAATGTATGCTCGCTGAAAATTTTGGTCATCGGCACTTTAAAGCTTCTGTGTTGACCGTCGCTCTCATTGTGACTCATTATTTTCCGGGCACCGCATTCGCTCAAATCGATGGTTTGACCGAAGATGATGTGTTTGGTGATATACCAGTTGTAACGGGTGCCAGCCACTTCCCGCAAAAAATATCGGACGCACCTACGTCAGTCTCTATTATCGACCGCAGGATGATTGATGCGTCAGGCGCGGTGGAAATCGTCGACGTATTTCGTATGGTGCCAGGTTTTCAAGTGTACTTTCCTCACACCGGTCGAGCGGCAATAAATTACCACGGTTTCCCACAGGAGTTCTCTTATCGAATGGAGGTGAAAATTGATGGGCATTCTGTTTATGAACCTTCCGAAAACGCTGTTCTTTGGTCGACTTTGCCCGTTGAACTTGATGACGTTGGTTATATCGAGGTGATTCGTGGTGCGAATGCTCCGGCAGATGGGGCAAACGCGACCACTGCATCAGTAAACATAGTGACTAAAACTCCGGTTGCCAGTAACGGCTGGCGTGTACGTGCGGCTGCAGGGGGGTGGGATACACAAAAAATATCCGCGGCGTATAGTGGGCTCAATGATGATTTTTCCTACAAAGTAAATGGAGGCTATCGTTATAGCAGCGGTTTTCCGGATAGTCATGGCACGGAATTCGATGATGATGTCGAGTCCAGTTACCTTAATTTCCGCACGATTATTACCCCCAATTTGTACGATTCCATCGATATTTTTTATCAAGGGTTTACCGGAGGGCTGCGGT
>CAYNZI010000747.1:0-501 GCA_964401565.1 uncultured Spongiibacteraceae bacterium | reverse complement strand
GATTCCATCGATATTCAATTGGGTTATAGCGATAATAATATCGATATGGCCGATAGCGGCCGATCCATCAGTGTCGAGGATATTATTAAGTGGGATTATACGTCCTATTATTTGGCCACCCATTGGGAAAGACAGTTGAAAAACGAGAATGCTGTCGAACTGATATTTTACTACAATCATGCAGACATCGATGCGCCAGAGGTGCTGGGCTTATTCTCCGATATTGTCGGTATTACGCCAGACGAAGTACCTCTGGCATTGCCCGGACTTAATGATTTTAACGTGGTGTTTGGCTTATACGACAGTTACGCAGAGCGCTCTGATCTTGAGTTGCGATATAAAGGCGAGTCAGGGCCCAATACGCGCTATATGATAGGCGCTGCAACACGCTATGATCGAATGAAAAGTGAGCGCCAATTCGTTCGTGCAGTTGACGTGGAAGAGAGTTCACAGCGCCTGTTTGCCAATCTGGAAACAAAACCTTCAGAGCGCTGGACCTTG
>CAYNZI010000746.1:0-1660 GCA_964401565.1 uncultured Spongiibacteraceae bacterium | reverse complement strand
GCCTGAAAGGTTTGTCGGTAGTGAACTCCCCATTCACTTTAATACTGCTCAAATAGATGAAGGTTTGAATGCCGGCCTTTGCCGCAGCCACGGCCATTGCCCGCGACAGTTCAATATTCACCTTGCAGTAATCGCTATATGTTGCCTTTGGCGAGTGAGTCAGGGCTGCCAGATGAATAATTGCTATACAGCCGTCCATCAGTTCGCTGGCTTTTTCGGTATTACTGAAATCAGCAAGTGTCAGGTTAATGGCTCCCTTGATATCACTTCTTTTTCTGGTGATAGCGACTACTGATATCCCTTTGGATATTAGGTGCCCACATAGATGGCTCCCGACCAATCCATTGGCCCCCGTTACCGCAATTTTCATTAATTTTGCTTCACATAAATGGTAGAAGTGAGGGAGTCTGTCCTTTCTTTACTTATGATATAATGCACGCAATAAAGGGGTCATTGGTGTCTCCGCTCAGATGTAAATAGGATGGGCGTTATGTTAACATTTGCTATCGCCGGTGGCACAGCTATTCGTTATTCTGTGTATTTTGATAGAAACCATATTTTTACGATGGACTGTTACTCAAATAGGTTGAGAAAGGCTAAAGGAATGGGGCCTGACTATGGGAAATAAATTCCGCCGAACAAATTGGTTGTCGAAGGTATGGCAAAGCATATTCTTGCCTGTGCAGACAATTTTTATGCTTCCTCGCCACTGGAAGCAATCTGTTCTATTAGCACTTGATCTGATTTTTATTCCCGCGGCGATATGGCTCGCTGTTATTGTCCGGTGGGGTGGGAATGCCTATGAGTTTCAAGTGGTCGACCTCGTCGCTGTTATGCTGACGATGGTCTTCAGCGCCGCTTATTTTCTTCGCATCGGTTTGTATCGGGCCATCATTCGTTTTATGGGTCAGCAGGCCATTCTCACGATCATTAAGGGTGTTACTGCCTCGGCCGTGATTTTGGCCATCGCCGGTTTTCTTACCAGAAGCGGCATTCCTCGATCAACGCCAATTATCTACTGGGCTACCGGATTGTTTCTGATTGGTGGCTCGCGATTGTTGGTGCGGTCTTTTTACCACGGTGTTATACGGGCAAACGGTGACAAGGTTGTGATCTATGGCGCGGGTGCATCGGGGCGGCAATTGTTAAGTACTTTGCTACACAGTGGCGATTACAACCCAGTTGCTTTTGTCGACGACGAGCCTGCGTTGGTAGGCAGTGTGATCAATGGCGTTTCTGTGTACGGCACCGATAAGTTACCGGAGCTGGTAGGTGATTTTAACGTCACCTATATTTTCCTTGCCCTACCGTCCGTCAGTCACCAGCGACGAAGGGAAGTTATCGATGAGCTAGAGGGGTTGCCGGTCCACGTAAAAACAGTCCCTGATTTTGCTGAATTAATGTCGGGCTCGGCTAATGTTGGCCAACTGCGGGATATTGATCTTGAAGATCTGCTGGGAAGAGACCCGGTTCCACCCGATGTTGAATTAATTGATCGCTGCATTCGCGACAAGGTTGTGATGGTAACCGGGGGAGGCGGGTCAATTGGCTCTGAGTTGTGCCGGCAAATTGTTCGATGCCAGCCTCGCGAGCTGATTCTATTAGATATTTCTGAGTATGCCCTCTACCAAATTTCAGCAGAACTGAAGCGGCATAGCAG
>CAYNZI010000745.1:0-1664 GCA_964401565.1 uncultured Spongiibacteraceae bacterium | reverse complement strand
GTAAACAATACGGATTTGGAGCGCATCTCAAGTTACATAAACCGTTTCAATCCTATTCGCGTTATGCGTATGGAGAATATGGAAATCAGGCACTCCGCAATTCTGGCGTGGTTGCTTGACCCGAATGAGACGCACGGTTTTGATGACAGCTTTTTACGTGCATTTCTTGCCCAAGCTTTACGTGGGCGCGATTCCGTAAAAGCGCCAACTGCACTGGACGTATCACAGGCAGACCTACGAGACGCTGAAGTCCGTAGGGAAAAGAAAAACATCGACCTGTTTGTTTCGTCCCCAAGCAATGCTTGGGCCTTTATTATTGAAAACAAGTTTCATAGTAAGCAGCATAGCGGCCAACTCAAGCGTTACCTCGACCAAGCGAAAGAGGAAGCTGAATCTTCGGAGCTTGAATTTGCGCATCTTGGTATATTCTTGACTCTTCACGACGAGGAGGTCGCAGATGAAGCCAAAGAAAACTATGTCACTCTGCGGTATGAGGATATTTGCACGATACTGGACGCTCTCCTCAACGGTGGCACCAAAGAAAATATTGGGCCAGAAGTTCGTCAATTTCTAAACCATTACCTCGAAATAATTAGGGATGCCAGCAACATGAGCGAAGAACTGAACCAAATGGAATTGCTCGCAAAACAATTATACAGAAAGCATAAGAAGGTCTTGGATTTTGTGATTGAACACGGGGCCAGCACGGACTTTTCTATGGCTGCTCGCATTTGCTTCGGTGAAAATCCCAAGTTTCCTGAAGCTACTGAAATTGGTGACGGTCGATATGTATTCAGCGGCTTGAACAATCGAGTTGTCAGTTTTTTGCCCGAGGAATGGTATTTGGCTTTGAACGCGTGCAAATCGAATTGGAGCGATTGTGAAAAATGGTGGGCTGGGTTTCCACTTATTCTTTGGATGGAAATTTGGCAAAGTGAGGATGGAGCCAAAGGTAGAATTAAACTAAATGCAGAAGTTGGACCGATCTCGAATTTTCAAAATAGGGTGGCCTTGGTCGAGCAAATTGAACACATATCCTCGAAAAATATTGGATTTCAAAAAAGCGCAAAAAAAGAAGGAAGCCGATACTCAAGGTTTCTAAAGAATAATTCTATGAGCTTGAAGGATGTTCAGGACGCAGAGCATATTGCAGAAATAATGCGAAAACTGTTGTCCAAATTTCAATCTGAATTTGATCAAATATCCAATATATTGCCAGCATATATAGAAAATGTGAAAGAAACAGAATGACTTCTAAACCCGTCCCCTCCGTCTCCGTCACCTATGCCCGCACAGGCGCGTCCACCACATCAAACGAGATGGGGATGCGGGCGATGCAGGAGCGGGCTTATGAAAAGCGTGGTGAGCAATATCTGCTGATCAAATCGCCGCCCGCCTCGGGCAAGTCCCGTGCGCTGATGTTCATCGCGCTGGATAAGCTGGAAAACCAAGGTGTGAAGCAGGCCATCATTGTGGTGCCGGAGCGGTCTATCGGGGCGAGCTTTAACAACGAGCCGCTATCGGATTTTGGCTTCTGGGCAGATTGGAAAGTGGAGCCAAGGTGGAACCTGTGCAATGCGCTGGGGGAGGATGGCGGCAAGGTTAAATCGGTTAAGGCGTTTCTGGCCAGTGATGATAAGATACTGGTCTGCACCCATGCCACT
>CAYNZI010000744.1:0-1665 GCA_964401565.1 uncultured Spongiibacteraceae bacterium | reverse complement strand
CGGCATTCTCACGGCAATGATATCTCGCTGCGACGTCATAATGCGTTTGACCCACTTGAAAATTGCCGCTTCATTTCATCGATGATGGGCCGCAGCGATTCTTGAACTCGCTCCAATGCTTGTGACGCATCGACAACCCGAAAACGATCACTATTGCACTCAGCAAGCTGCAGATAGCGATTTCGGACGTTTTCAAAAAAGTGATCGTGCTCACGCTCAATGCGATCCAATTTTCCGCGCTGACCTGCTCGAGACATACCCACCGACACTGGCGCATCGAGCAAAATAGTGGCGTCTGGCCGCAAATCCCCTTGTACCCATTGTTCTAATCTGGAAATTTTGGACTCGGGAATACCGCGACCGCCTCCCTGATAGGCATAAGTTGCGTCGGTGAATCGATCGCATATAACCCAATCACCGCGAGTAAGAGCCGGCTCTATAATTTCTGCAATATGCTGTGCTCTGGCCGCAAACATTAACAACAGTTCAGTATTGTCTGAAATAGCCTCATCCCTGTCAGACAATAACAATTGTCGAATGTCTTCCGCTAGCGGCGTTCCCCCCGGCTCCCTTGTCACTACGAACGTAATATTCGCTTCTGACAATTGACTGGCGATATAAGCTATGTTTGTCGACTTACCAACGCCCTCACCGCCTTCAATCGTGATAAACATTCCTCTAGGTACTGACAACCGCTATCTCCCACTTATTGTGCATATAAAATACTATCCCGCAGAATCAATACTAGGCGCTGACGAGTAGTCTTTTCGACGATGCTCTATCTGATATTTCCTAACGGCTTTTTGGTGTTCTTCCAAGGTTTCGGAAAAATAATGAGTCCCATCTCCTTTGGCAACAAAGTATAACGACCTACCGTCGGCTGGATGCAAGGCGGCATGAATGGCCTCTCTTCCAGCCAGTGCAATGGGTGTTGGTGTTAAACCGTGATGTCGATACGTATTAAACCTATTTGACGGGTCTTTGAGATGACGACTGCGTAAGTTACCCTTGTAGGACGTCCCCAAACCATAAATGACGGTCGGATCGGTCTGTAGCCTCATGCCCATCCTCAAACGTCTGACAAAAACACCTGATATCTCCGCTCGCTCGCGGGCAACACCGGTCTCGCGTTCAACAAGCGAGGCCATAATCAACGCCTGATAAGCATTGTCGTAAGGCAGACCTTTGCGTCGATCCGCCCACTCACTCTCTAAAACCTCCTGCATCCGCTGATAGGCCTGCAATAATAGCTCTTTGTCAGTGGTGCCACTGTGGTAACGATAGGTATCTGGATATAACAGCCCCTCCAGCGAAGGGAAGCGCTTTTCAAGCCCCAGCATATCCGCTGTTAACAATGCAATTTCAGCAGGAAGCGTCTTAACCAGACCTTCTGCTGAGTTTAATCGAGCGAGCACCTGACTTAGATTCCAGCCCTCTATCAGGGCTAACTGAAAAAATCTGACATCACCTTGCTCGAGTTTGTCGATGAGGCCTAGTGGCGTTAAACCAGGTTCAAACCAGTATTCACCAGCCTCGATATCAGCCCCTCGCCCGGTCACACGGCTGTAAACACTCAGCCAACGGCGATTTTCCAGCACACCCGATAACGATAAATCTACACCAACCTGACTGAGCGAGCTCCCCATTGGCAATTGGTAGGCAAAC
>CAYNZI010000743.1:0-1678 GCA_964401565.1 uncultured Spongiibacteraceae bacterium | reverse complement strand
CCTGCAAAGCTTTGATCTCAGGCTGAACCTTGCGCATGGCGGCCATGGAGGCATAGGACTTGTTTGCCAGCGGGAAGAAAAGCGCTTTTACAAAGACGGTAACGACTAAAATAGCAATGCCAAAATTACCAGAAACCCCGTGCAGCCAGCGAATAACATAGAACATGGGTTTGGTGATAAAGTGGAACCAACCCCAGTCAATCAGCAATTCAAGCCGGTCAAACTCATATTCGGTTTCGTAGCTGGCAATATTTGCTTCAACCTTGGCCCCTGCATAAACATAGCTCTTATAAGAGGTGCTGGAATTGGAGGTAATAATAACCGGTGTCCGTCCCACAAAACTGGTCTGGTAAATATCGGTTTGAGCAGGTTTGTTCCAGGAGAAGCGGGCATTAATCGGTGTGTTTGGCTCAGGCATAATCGCTGCTGCCCAGTATTTGTCGGTGAACCCCAGCCAGCCGCCATCGGATTCAAAGTCAATCTGGCGGTCGTCCTGAAGGTCTTTATAGCTTTTTTCTACCAGATTAGCATCGCCAAGCACCCCGATGGGGCCTTCGTGCAGAATAAAAAACCCGGAGACATCTGGAGTTTCGTGGCGGGCAACCCGTGAATAGGGGTAAAGTGCCACATCGCCCCCTGAAGTGTTTTCAACGGCCTGGGTAATGGTGAACAGATAATTTTCATCAACCGCAATAGTGCGGGTAAAAATCAGCCCTTCCGCGTTATCATAGGATAAAGTTACAGGGCTGGTTGCGCTCAAAACAGTGTTGCCCTGAACCTGCCATTCAGTTTCCCCGTCAGGAACCTTTGCCGATCCACCAGAAGCTACAACCCAGCCTTGCTCGACAAAATAGCTTGCCGGGGCACCTACAGGGGCGAACAGAGGGATAATGGGGCTTTCCGGGTCAACACTCTCATGGTAATTTTTGAGTGAAAGGTCATCAATGCCTCCACCAATAAGGTTGATAGAGCCGGTTAACGAGGGAGTGTCTATTTTAACTCTTGGGCTGGCGGCAATAGCTTCTTCACGGGTCGCAAAAACGTTTGCAGCAATAGTTGGGGCTGAAATTACCTCGCCTGAAGCAACAGGAGTTGCCAGATCTACAGCATTCTCGTCATTTGATTGCTGGGCTGCGATTTCAGCTTGTTGAGCGGCGCGTTCCACTTGCGGGCCAACAATAAAATACTGCCACCCCACAACCACAATCAGTGATAGGACGACGGCGGTGATCATATTGCGCGTATCGTTTGTCATTTTGTGTTGTTTTTATCCCGCTGTTTTTTGTCGATGGGTGTACTCGAGTGCATGTTCCAGTTTTTGCACCAGAGTAGAAAAATTGACACCAAGAGCATCCCGCCGGCCAATCAGAACATAATCATGTTGGTTATGAAATTCGGTTTTGCAAGACAAAACCGCAGCACGAAGACGTCTTTTTATCCGATTGCGTTCAGGCGAATTGCCTGTGCGCTTGGTTACTGTATAGCCGATGCCACAATCTTCAAGGTCGGTTCGCACAGATTGCAATACAAAAAACCGCCCGGCGAAACGTGTTCCACGGGCAGCATTTAAAAATTGAAATCGTTTTTTCAAGCGCCGCATGGTTGCACAAACCAGCCGGTTTTTAAGAAAACCAGCCATGACAGGCTATGCTGACAACCGTTTACGACCACGTGCACG
>CAYNZI010000742.1:0-1680 GCA_964401565.1 uncultured Spongiibacteraceae bacterium | reverse complement strand
TTGTTTCATTCATGGATCGCAATGTGATGAGTTCTGCATTACTTGAAAACACCGACCCCAAGCTGGAGGGCGAAGCCGCCCTGATGTACGAAGGTTTCTCAGCCCCCTACCGAGGGTTGGATGATGGTGCCTTCAACGGGCTAAGGCAGTTTCCGCTCTCGATTCCCTTTGACAATTTCGATGGCGGAAATGGAGCGGCGCAAGCACTGCACTACCAAACCTTGCTAGGCTGGAAGAAACCCGTCCATTTCATTTGGGGCTGTGCTGACGATGTATTCACCGAACAATGGGGCCGGCAATGGTCATCAAGAATGAACAATGCAAGCTTTGATGCAATTCCCAACGCTGGTCACTTCCTGCAGAATTCCCACGGACCAGAAGTCGTCAATTTTCTACTTAATCACATCGAGCAGGAATAGCTCATTCACCTCAGTGTGACATTATCTGAAAACTCGTTATTGGCTCTCTAAGAGGGCCACAAAACTACCTGGAAGTTGTCTGCCCACCACGTCAACCAAAGCCGCCAGCTTTATTTTGCGGGTGAAAAGCAGTAGTCTATCCGCTGCAAATCTGATTGATTGCTGATCAAAATATAATAAATTAAACCTCCTGCGAGATACAAATGGCTAAATCGATAAGACTGGTGTTACTGACAACACTATTTTTGACCGCCTGCGGACAAGCTGAAAAGAGTGCCGAGGTAGCAGCTGCCGTTGAAAAACCTGTTAATGCCTCCGTCACTGCAGCGAAAATCATTAAAGCAGAGCCTTCCGGTTGGTTGTCTCACGGACGCACCTATTCGGAACAACGGCACTCACCTCTGATTGACGTAAACACCAAAAACGTCAGTGAGCTGGGTGTACTTTGGTCTTATGATTTAGGCACCAGTCGCGGCATTGAAACAACACCGATTGTTCACAATGGTGTTATGTATGTCACCTCAACATGGAATATCGTCCATGCGCTGGATGCAAAAACAGGTAGAAAATTGTGGACATTCAATCCGGTGGTCGATAAGACGCAGGCATCAAAAGCCTGTTGCGACGTGGTCAATCGCGGCGTCGCCTTATGGGGAGATTCGGTATTCACTGCAACTATTGATGGACGGCTAATTTCTCTGAACGCCAAAACCGGTGAGAAAAACTGGGATATCAACACCATCGATAAAACCAGGTCCTACACGATTACTGGCGCACCTAGAATCATCAACGGCATGGTTATTATAGGCAACGGCGGTGCCGAGCTCGGCGTACGCGGATACATCAGTGCCTACGCTGCAGAAACTGGCGCTCAAATCTGGCGTTTTTATACCGTCCCCGGCAACCCTGCAGACGGCTTTGAAAATAAGACCATGGAAATGGCCGCCAAGACCTGGACCGGCGAGTATTGGGCCGCAGGTGGTGGCGGTACCGCCTGGGATTCAATGGCCTACGACCCTGAGTTGAATTTACTCTATGTCGGTGTGGGCAACGGCGCCCCCTGGAACCAGAGTATTCGCAGCCCGGATGGTGGAGACAATCTCTTTCTCTCGTCCATTGTCGCCGTTAGGCCCGATACCGGTGAGTACGTTTGGCACTACCAAACCACGCCCGGCGAAACCTGGGATTACACCGCCACTCAGCATATGATTTTGGCAGAACTGGAAATAGATGGAGTAGAACGAAAAGTTATTATGCAGGC
>CAYNZI010000741.1:0-1694 GCA_964401565.1 uncultured Spongiibacteraceae bacterium | reverse complement strand
AGATTAACGAGGCCTAGGCGATTTTAATAGATGGGCTTGGTTTGGCGCTTACGCATAAGGTGAACGAAGCGGAGTGCCAAACAATCCTGACGTTGACGCCATATTGATAATAGCGCCGCCGCCCGTTTTTTTCATGATAGGCACGGCCAGTCGGGTGACATAAAAAGGCCCGTTCAGGTCGATGTTAATTGTGTTATCCCATTCGTCTATCGCAATATCCTCGACCGCGGCCGTAGGCCCGGCGACGCCTGCATTGTTAACTAGCACGTCCAAACGGCCATAGGTTGCTGACAGCTCTGCAAATAAGCTTTCCACCTGAGATGGAACAGAAACATCGGCAAGACTCGCGGTGGCAGACGGGTTGGCCTTCAGGAAATCAGCAATTGATGCCGCTGAAATATCACAAACATGGACTCTTCCCCCCTGTCCAAGAAATGTTTCCGCGATGCAGCGGCCTATGCCCGATGCCCCCGCTGTTACCAACACCACGGCGCCAAGACTGAAGTCTGTATTGTTATTTACCATCTGTTGAATCTCTTATTCATTCGTTAAACACGAAAATCGCTGCGCTGATAACATGTCTGCAGCTACTCATCTTGATGAGCTGAACTTTCGCGCAAACCGGTTGCAAATGCAACTGAGAATAGCGACAGTGATCGCTATCACCCAAAGCCTGATTTTCTCCACAATAAACAGCAAACTAAACCGAGTACTTACAGGGTATTGTAGGTATTATTTAGACAGTAGATCACACTGAGGCCACTCACTAACAGGACCGGATTATGACTCACGCATTTAACAATGAACTGGCACTACGACAGCGGGCGAAATCGGCATTTCCCAACGGTGTTTATGGTCACCAATCTATCGCCAGGCTTTCTCCGGACTATCCGCAATTTATCGCTCGCACTCATGGCGCTCGACTATGGGATACCGATGACAATGAATACATCGACTATATGTGTGGCTACGGTACCAATTTACTGGGTTATCACCACCCAAAAGTCGATGAAGCCGCCAGAAAACAGCAGGCGATTGCCGATGCCGCTACCGGCCCCTCCCCGTTAATGGTCGAATTAGCCGAGAAATTTAACACCATCTGCGAGCACGCTGACTGGAGCATGTTCGCCAGAAATGGCAATGACGCCACCACCATTTGTGTAATGACGGCGCGCGCAGAAACAGCAAAAAACACAATTTTAGTCGCCGAAGGTGCTTATCATGGATCCAGTGGTTGGTGTACACCTCAACCTAGCGGTGTAGCACCTGGCGACAAGCAACACCAGATCACCTATGTCTACAATGACATCCAAAGTTTACACGACGCCGTCAGTCAAGCTGGCGATGACCTAGCGGCTATTATCGTAACGCCCTTTAAACACAATGCCTTTACCGACCAGGAACTGCCAACTCAAGACTTTGCCAATGCGGTGAGAACACTGTGCGATAGGCAGCATGCCGCCCTTATTCTCGATGATGTGCGCTGTGCTTTGCGCTTTACCCTTGGCTCAACCTGGGAGACGCTGGGAGTTCTTCCCGATCTCTGTGCCATGAGTAAATCGGTGGCCAATGGTTATCCCCTATCCGTTGTTACTGGCAATGATCGCTTCCGCGCCGGCGCGAGCAAGATCTACGCCACGGGTTCTTTCTGGTTTGCCTCCGTCTCCTTCGCGGCGTGCCTGGCTACCATAGAA
>CAYNZI010000740.1:0-1696 GCA_964401565.1 uncultured Spongiibacteraceae bacterium | reverse complement strand
TTTGAAAAACCCTGCCAAGGCCCAGAAAAAACTGGACAAGCTTATGATCGACAGCCGCCCGGCACTGACATAGCCGCGCTACTCTGCAGCTAGTCTAACGATCCAGACAGTTCGCCCTGCTTAACCCGACGACTATCATCCTGTTGCCGCTGCAATTTATTGTCGACGTCCCTTTGTTCCAGCTTAGCTTTGCGCTCAATGAGTGACTGCATATTTTTTTGACGCGCGTATTGTTGTTGCCACTGTAACCGCGCTTGCTCTTCTTGCGATATCGCTAGGGCAAGACGCTCCTGCTGGGTCTCTCCTGCACCTTGCAGATTACCGTAAAAACGCTGGTAGTTTGCTAGGTCTGCTGCACTGGCCTGTGTATTCTCGAGTGCTTTAAATTGTTCGCAATATTCGTTTTTATATTGCTGCAGCTGTTGTCCTTGCTGTGAATTAAGCTTCGTATTTCTGACGCTTTCCGCCAACCGTGATGCCGCCTGACGCTCACGTAACTGAGCCAGCTTCAATACGGTTTTTAGTCTGTGTGATGCCCGCTGTTTCATTACATTATGCTATCGTATAGCCGGTGACATGTCAGCGCCATTGTTTGAGGAGGCGGCCATTTGCAGCGATGGCGTTTCAGGAGACTGAGCCCTCGGCGCATTGATAACGGCCCGCATTTCCGCGACACTTGCAGCGACATTGAATGACTCATTGAGACCTTGTTGTAAAAATCGCCTAATAGCGGGCAGTCGCTCAATCGCCGCATCCGTTTCTATATCACTTCCTGCCACATACGCGCCGACACTAATTAAGTCTCGACTCTGTTGATAGCGTGAATATAAGTGACGAAGCCTTCGCGCAGCCGTTAAGTGCTCTTCGCTGATAATATTCGGCATCGCTCGGCTGATCGACGCCTCTACATCAATTGCAGGATAATGCCCCTCATCCGCCAACGCTCTTGAAAGCACAATATGTCCATCGAGAATAGCCCTGGCAGCATCGGCAACCGGATCTTGCAGATCATCACCTTCTGTTAACACTGTATAGAATGCGGTTACTGAGCCGCTGCCATCAACACCGTTACCTGCCCTTTCCACTAACTGAGGTATCTTTGCAAATACCGACGGTGGATAACCCTTCGTTGCAGGTGGTTCACCAATTGATAACGCAATCTCTCGCTGAGCTTGAGCAAAACGTGTCAGGGAGTCCATTAGCAATAAAACGTGCTTACCCTGGTCTCGAAAACTTTCCGCTATACGAGTGGCGAGCATGGCCGCTCTCATTCGCATTAGTGGTGCATCATCAGCAGGTGATGCCACAACAACGGCGCGACTTAGACCCTCTTCACCCAACACTTGCTCAATGAACTCTTTGACTTCACGACCTCGCTCCCCAACCAAGCCAACCACAACAACGTCTGCCTCTGTGAATCGTGTCATCATACCCAAGAGCACACTCTTACCAACGCCACTTCCCGCAAACAAACCAAGGCGCTGTCCACGCCCAACTGTTAGCACTGAATTAATCGCCCGAATGCCGACATCAAGCACTTCGGAAATAGGTTTGCGTTGCAATGGATTGATTAATTCGGCGTGCATATCAACACTTTCATCGCATCCCAGTGGTCCCTTGCTGTCGAGAGGCCTACCGGCGCCGTCAATAACTCGCCCCAACAATTGCATACCCACCGGAACCTTATCTTCATAGG
>CAYNZI010000739.1:0-1697 GCA_964401565.1 uncultured Spongiibacteraceae bacterium | reverse complement strand
CCGAGGTGAAAAACTACTGCCAACGGAGGGCTCCATTAACCTACCCGTTAAAGGCTGGTATTTGGTGAGCTTTCAGGCACACGATGACCCGGCTGTAGCTAGGCAGATTTTGTCACTCAATCACGAGAAATCAGTCAGTGTTTCATTCTCGCACAATGGGATTACGGACGGCCCAATATACATAAAAACCATGACCGTAATATCGGCAGATTCGGCAACTATCTTTAGCGCGCAGCGCATATCGTTTTTTGATGCATGGCTTAAGCGCTCTTCTTCTCGCCGCCGTAGTGATTGTCTTGGCGACCCACTTGCGACGAATTTGGGGCAGGAAGAAATTTTTGAATCGTCTGATTATATATCTCGACTAACGATTACCTCTGGCCAGTTATATAGTCACCTTCGCAATCAATTGGAAATGGCTGGTCGGGAATTTGTGTTTGTTGAAGATGGTACTGTTATTCTAAAAAAAGGCAGCGTGGAGAAGCTGGCGGACTTCTTTTCAGGCTACAATTTTATTAGCTTCGATTATTACGCAAAATTGGAGTTAAATGAATGTGTAAAGCCCCAATTTACCCCGGAATTAAATCTTCCTTATTTGCTTTGCTATGATTATATAAGAGGCTGTTATCTTGTTTCGCGCGGAATTTTGAAGCGCGCGCTAAATGCCTTGCCAGCAGAGGGCGAATATCATCAGCATGAACTGCTGCTAGCCATTGTGACGGAAAGCACTATTTCTAGTAAGCGGGTTGCTAATTTATACGCTGTACGAGCCTTCAATCACCCCAAAGAGTTAGGCGTTGATAAGCTCACCGTTTGGGTAAAGAAGGTTTTTCCTAATGGATCTGTTGCAGTAAAAACGCCAGGTATTTACAAGCTGACCTTATCGCCGCCCGAGGACGCCAGTGTTTCTATTATCATTCCAGCAAAGGACCAGCTCGATTATACCCGACGCTGCGTCGATAGTATTTTGGAAAAAACGACGGGGATCAATTTTGAAATAGTCATCGTTAACAACAACAGTAGTGAGACTGAGATGCTTGCCTGGCTTGACAGAATAATCGATGACCCGAGGATTCGCGTTTTAAGCTACCCATTCCCGTTCAATTTTTCTGCGATCAATAATTTTGCAGTTTCGCATACCAATCATGATTATTTACTGTTTCTCAATAATGATACCGAGGTTATTTCTGAGCAGTGGCTGAATGAGCTGATAGGTTGGGCCTCAGTGGAAGGCGTTGGAGCCGTCGGTTGTAAATTACTGTATGAGGATAATCGAATACAGCATGCTGGCGTAGTGGTCGGTATTCAGGGTGCTGCAGCCCACGTCCATCGTTTTTATTGCGGGGACCATCCCGGCTATATGCATCGTCTGGAATGCACGCAATTTTATTCTGCCGTGACCGCCGCCGCTTTGGCGATCAAAAAATCGGTCTTTCTTGATCTGGGTGGCTTTGACGAACTGAAATATCGAGTGGCCTACAATGATGTTGATTTATGTCTAAAGTGCAGGCGGTCTGGCTTGTCTAATGTTTGGCTGCCGGATGTTCGTCTCTATCATTATGAATCAAAAAGCAGGCTTCATGATTTAGGATTGCAACGTATTTCTGGATATTCAAAAGAACTCAACGCCTTAAGGGAAGACTGGGGTGCGATCGACTATGATGACCCTTGTTATAATCCAAATCTGAGTCAGGTTG
>CAYNZI010000738.1:0-1703 GCA_964401565.1 uncultured Spongiibacteraceae bacterium | reverse complement strand
ACAATGGGGGCTTCTCCAGCGGCTATCTTGAAAATATTTATGATACAAGGGATGACGGTTGGCTTGTCTGGTATAGCCATCGGAATAGCCATTGGTATTCCGTTGGCCATCTATACAGGCGACATTGTTTCCTGGTTTGAATCGGTTTTTGGAATGCATGTTTTCAATCCTGAAGTGTATTTTTTAAGTCGTATTCCTTCAGAACTTGAATGGAGAGACATTGTGCTTATAGCGTTCAGTGGCTTAGTGCTCAGCACACTAGCAACAATCTACCCGTCGATACGAGCATCGAAGGTACAACCCGCGGAAGCCTTGCGCTATGAATAATGAAAACAACGTTGTTTTACAGTGCAGCGATTTAACAAAAATGTACCAGCAAGGGCCGCACAAGCTAGAAGTATTGCGGGGTATTAACCTGACTGTCGCTAAAGGCGAGAGAATAGCTATCGTTGGCGCGTCTGGTAGCGGTAAGTCTACTTTGCTAAACATGTTAGGTGGTTTGGATATTCCGAGTTCAGGTGATGTTGTTGTTGCCGGAAAAGATCTGACAACACTAACAGAAAAGCAAAGAGGAGTTATTCGCAATGAATACCTCGGTTTTGTTTATCAGTTTCACCATTTACTAGGCGAGTTCACGGCGCTAGAAAACGTCGCCATGCCGCTGTTGATTCGTGGCAACAAACCGGCTGAGATTTCAATCGTGGCCACTGAAATATTAGAAAAAGTCGGTCTCGGTCAGCGATTGGATCACAAACCCTCAGAGCTGTCAGGGGGCGAGCGACAACGAGTGGCCATCGCCAGAGCGCTGGTTACGCAGCCTCAGTGCGTGCTGCTTGATGAGCCAACCGGCAACCTTGATCATCATACGGCCGAATCTATTCATCAGCTTATGCTGGCATTAAATCAGCAACTGGGCACCAGTTTTATTATTGTTACCCACGATCTCGCACTGGCCGCGCAAATGGACCGACAACTGATTTTAACAGCTGGTCAGCTAACAGAAGGTCAGCCACTTGTTTAGTCCGTATCCTCTCTTTATAGGAATCCGCTACGCCGGCGCTAAGCGCCGTAATCAGCTGGTATCGTTTATTTCGGGCGTTTCCATGTGTGGAATGGCGGTCGGTGTTGCGTTACTCATTTTAGTCTTGTCGGTTATGAATGGATTTGATCGGGAAATGCGAACGCGCATTCTAGGACTTGTGCCGCAAATTAATATTCTTAGTTACGGCAAGGGTGCGGACCAGCCGGAGGAGTGGATTGATCTTGAGCAACAAGTTCTGCAGCATCCGGACGTAAAAGCTGTCGCGCCCTTCGTTCAACTCAACGCGATGTTGCTAAAAGGAAACGCTGTGGAAGGCGTGTTGATTTATGGTATCGATCAACAAAGAGAGCGGGCAGTTTCTATTATTGGCGAGTATGTGAACAAGTCAGCATTGGAAAGTCTCACTGATACCCCGGGTAGTCATAGTAAAAGCATATTATTGGGTGCGGCATTGGCACAGCGCTTAGGTGTTTCAGTCGGTGATAACATCAATTTAATGGTGTCACAAGAAAATGACAATGGTCGTATTTCCCCCAAATTTGTTCGGCTTTCAGTGTCATCGTTGGTGAAAACGGGGACAGAGCTGGATCAATCGGTTGCGCTCATTTCAATTAGTCGAGCGTTGTCGTTGATGCCCGTAGACCAGCGCCGCAAAGGTCTT
>CAYNZI010000737.1:0-1706 GCA_964401565.1 uncultured Spongiibacteraceae bacterium | reverse complement strand
CTTGTTAGTTGAATCCATCTTTTTATTTATGTATAATTTGATCCATTATATATTGGTTTTTCTGTTCGAATACTAGTATTGGATTCAAGAGCAAAGGTAACATAGAGAGATAAAGTTTACCGAACCGGTGCGAATGGCATGCTATGAAAATCGATGTTAAGTTTACTAAAGTAGTGATGTACATGAGTTTACTCTTGTGCTTAACAATGCTGCTGACAGTTTGCACAGATCCAACTCCTCCTGAAACGAAGCCTCCCCCTCTTCGGGTCGAATGGACCTATTGGCCAGGTTTTTATCCCATGGCCATTGCCATTGAGTTAGGGCTATTTGCAAAACATGGGGTTGAAGTTAAGCCGCTGCTGTATGACTCCGCAGCTAAGGCTGTGTCAGATTTTTCAGCTAAAATGTTGGATGGAGTAATGCTCCCCACGAGCGATATTCTACCGCTTGCAACGAGAATTCCTTTGAAAGTTGTATTAATTATCGATATTTCAGCTGGAGCCGATAATGTTGTTGCCCGGGCTGATATCAAGTCAGTACGTGATTTAGAGGGTAAGCGAATTGGTTATTCACCAGGTGATTTTAGTGAATTGTTCATCCTCAAAATGCTGAAACAAAATGGGTTAACGAGGCAGGATGTAACTCTGATGGCCATTGATTCAGAAGATGTACTGGAAGCACTTGAGCAAAATCTCATAGCGGCGGGGAATACATGGGAACCTTATACTTCTGCGGCTGTACGTGGTGGAAATCGCGTTATCTTTTCCAGTACTGAGACACCAGGATTGATTATGGATGCAGCAACTTTCCATGCCTCGGTGGTGGCTGCACGTCCGGATGATATTCTGGCTTTCAATACAGCTTGGTTTGAGGCGGTCGAGTTTTGGGAAAACAATCCGGCTGAAGCTGCCCAGATGATTGCTAAACATACAGACCTTAAACCGGAGGAGGTATCATCAGAAGGACTCAAGATTTTTAGTGTGGCCGATAACAAAGCTGCATTTCTTCGAACCCAGGAGCTGACTTCGGTCTATTCCAGCGCTCATGCCTATATCGATCTGTTTGTAGCCACTGGCCAACTTAGTGTGATCCCTGACCTCGAAGAGTTATTCGACTCATCTTTTATCGAGTCGCTGGATACTGCCGAGATTGGGGAAAAGCTGTGAAACAACAGTTCAAATGGGTTGCAAACCGAACAGCTGAAAACAAATGAGGCTAAGTATGCTTAATTTGCGTTCTAAACTTATTTGCGTCTTTCTACTTGTCACCTTAGTACCGGTTATTCTGTTAGGTATTATGAGCAATAACTTGACTCGGACGACGCTCATTGAGAGGGGGGAGGCAAAGCTTTTGAGTGCAGCCTCGCAATCTGCAGCAGTCATAGATAACTTTATGCTGACCAACTTGGACACCATCATAGCAGAAGCGCATCTTCCTGATATCGTCGATTACCTGAGCTTGCCGCGTTATCAACGAGTGAGTACCAAATTAGAAAGCAGGGTTTTAAAAACGATAAATACGCTTTTTAGTAAACGCACAATATTTACCCTGTCATACACCCTTTTAGATCGAACTGGTAAGGAAGCAATAAGCACACAGGTGACTACCCGGGGTCTGGATAGATCAAATGAGCGCTACTTTTTAGAGCCGATGCGAAGCGGATTGCCCTATGTCTCCCCAGTACAATTTTCCACAGCCACCAGTCG
>CAYNZI010000736.1:0-1707 GCA_964401565.1 uncultured Spongiibacteraceae bacterium | reverse complement strand
TGGTTGCGGATGAAGTCCAGCGACTGGCGGAGCGATCATCAGCGGCAACCAAGCAGATTGAAGCGCTGGTAAAAACTATCCAGTCCGATACCAACGAAGCTGTTATTTCGATGGAACAAACCACCGCAGAAGTTGTTCGAGGTGCGCGCCTGGCTCAGGACGCGGGAGCTGCATTGGAAGAAATAGAGAAGGTATCTCAGGAATTGGCGGAGTTGATCCAGAACATCTCGAATGCGGCGCGTCAGCAAGCGTCTTCTGCCGGTCATATATCCAATACGATGAACGTCATTCAAGAAATCACCACACAAACATCTGCCGGTACAACGGCAACAGCCGAATCAATTGGTAACCTCGCGGGCATGGCTAATGAATTGCGTGAGTCGGTAGCCGGTTTCAAACTGCCAAACGAAGATGGGTCTGTCGTTGAACTTGGTCATGTAGAGCACAGTTATGGCGAGTCGGATGAGCTGGACGAACCAACAATTACGCTAGCTGCGGTTGAATGATGTAGTTGCAAAAGCAACAAGATTGATTTTTTTACGATGAGGATAGATGGACGATGCTCTTCGGGGAACTTGAGGCGCTGCCGGAATTCAGTGATAAAGAGTATGTTCGCTGGCAGGCCATTCTTGAGAAGCGCACAGGGATTAGTTTTTGTCAGCACAAGTCCATATTGCAGAAAGGCTTGAGCCTTCGAATGCGGGAGACTGGAGCTACAGATTATGATCAGTACTATCGACAGGTAAGTGCTGTGCCCGATGGGTTAGTAGAGTGGATGTGGTTAGTAGACAGAGTTTCTGTTAAAGAAACCAGCTTCTTCCGTGATGTTGGGGCTTTTGCCTTGGTTCGGGATTATTTACTGAATAGAATTGAAAAAACAGCGACGGCTACTACATCTAGTTTAGATATTTGGAGTGTCGGCTGCTCTACTGGCGAAGAAGCGTACTCGCTTGCTATGACCGCCGTTGATATTATCGACTATCTGGCCGCTCCCTGCTTTGTTGGAGTGACCGCAACTGATATTAGTTCGACAGCTCTAGCTGATGCAAAGAAAGGCTGTTATCCGCAGCGACGTTTAAGCGGATTGTTGCCAGCAATGAAGAATAAGTATTTCGTTCGGCGCCGCGATGGTGATTTTGAAGTGACTGCCAATTTGCGACAGAGAATGTGTTTTGCACAAGATAATATTTTGGATATCGGTGTAGTTCCAGGGGTCGAGATGGATATCATCTATTGCCAAAATGTATTGATTTACTTTCGTCGGGAATTACAGATAGAAGTATTGGATACGTTAACAAAGTGTTTAAAACCGGGCGGCTTGTTGGTTGTCGGCCCCGGAGACGCAATGGGGTGGAAGCATCCGTTGATGAGCCGAAGTAATGACCCGAAGGTGCGGGCATATACTAGAAACACTAATAATGGCTAAGCCCTGAGACTGTTGATTTTGAATATAGGGGTGAGACGCATGACCGACTATAAGGTTACACATTTATGAGTGAGCGCCAGGATTTTATTGCGCTGGATTGGGTGGCTGGAGAAATAGAGGAGACGCTTAAACAGTCTTCTCTGGCACTTGAGGCGTTTATCATCAATAGAGATGATGCGACCAAACTGCGATTTTGCCTTACGCATATTCACCAGGTTCATCGAACCTTACAAATGGTCGAGTTTCCCGGTGCGGCGCTACTGGCTGCAGAAATGGAAGCG
>CAYNZI010000735.1:0-1710 GCA_964401565.1 uncultured Spongiibacteraceae bacterium | reverse complement strand
GCTCCTTAACGGGTGAAGGAACACCTTCAAACCATCTAACCGGGCGAAGACAGGTGTATAAATCGAGTTCCTGCCGCAAAGCAACATTCAGCGACCGAAAACCGCCACCGACGGGTGTTGTCAGCGGACCTTTTATACCGACTGAATAGTCCTTGATGGCATCAAGTGTTTCAGCGGGAAACCAGTCACCGTCGTACATCTCAGCGGCTTTCTCACCGGTGAATATCTCCATCCAGCTGATTTTTTTAGTACCGCTGTAGGCCTTTTCAATCGCCGCATCAATGACTTTGATCATTACCGGTGTTATATCAACACCAATTCCGTCACCTTCAATGAAAGGAATAATGGGCTGATCAGGGACATTAAGAGAGTAATCAGCGTTAACTGTAATTTTTTCGCCAGTGTCTGGGATTTGTATATGTTGATATGACATCGAAAACTCCGTTGAACTATAGTTGTACTAACGTTGCGCGGTATGACAGATCTGAACCGCCGGGTATTTCCCTGCTTCTTTTTGTGGGCTGTTGCAGCCCCACAACGTTTAGATCTATCAGCAGAGGATCAGACGATTAAGTCTAATGCTTGGTTAAATGTTGGACTGGGGCGCATAGCTTTAACCATTAAGTCCTCATTAGGGCGGTAGTATCCCCCAATGTCAACAGGTTCACCTTGAGCTGCATTAAGTTCAGCGACAATCGTGTCTTCTTTGGCTCTTAGTTCGGCAGCAATCGGGGCAAATGCGGACTGCAATGCTATGTCTTCCGTTTGTTTTACCAGTGCTTCGGCCCAGTACATGGCTAAATAGAAGTGGCTTCCCCGATTGTCCAACTCGCCGACTTTACGTGACGGCGATTTGTTATTCTCCAGCAGTTCGGATGTTGCCTGATCCAGTGTTTTTGCCAATAAATCGGCCTTCGAATTGTTGTTTTTAAGAGCGAGATCTTCGAGCGAAACGGCCAAAGCCAAAAATTCTCCCAGTGAGTCCCAGCGCAAATGCCCTTCCTCAACGAACTGCTGAACATGCTTGGGGGCCGAACCGCCCGCGCCGGTTTCGAACAGACCGCCGCCATTCATCAAAGGCACCACCGACAGCATTTTTGCGCTTGTACCCAGTTCCATGATGGGAAACAAATCGGTAAGATAATCACGTAATACATTACCCGTCACAGAGATAGTATCTTCACCCCGAATCAGTCTATCCATCGTTACTCGAATGGCAGATACCGGGTCCATAATTGTAATGTCGAGTCCTGTCGTATCGTATTCAGGTAGATACAATTCAATTTTTTTAATCAGCTCCCTGTCATGTGCACGATCGCGATCCAGCCAAAAAATTGCGGGGGTATTCGTTAAGCGAGTACGTGTAACTGCCAGTTTGACCCAGTCTTGAATAGGTGCATCTTTAGCTTGGCACATTCTCCATATGTCGCCGGGTTCTACTTCGTGCTCAATTAACACCTTGCCGCTATCATCAACGATACGGACACTTCCCATTTTCGGGATTTCGAAGGTTTTATCGTGCGAACCATATTCTTCTGCTTTTTGCGCCATGAGCCCAACATTCGGAACACTACCCATTGTTGCTGGGTCGAAGGCGCCGTGCGTTTTGCAAAAATTAATCATTTCTTGGTAGAACTTGGCATAGGTCGACTCAGGAATAACTGCCTTTGTGTCATGCAGCTTGCCGTCGGGGCCCCACATCTTTCCGGA
>CAYNZI010000734.1:0-1718 GCA_964401565.1 uncultured Spongiibacteraceae bacterium | reverse complement strand
ATTGCCGACACAATGGTATCAACCAACGCCAACAGAACGGTCTCTTGCTCTTCATCTAAGTTCAGTCTTGGCGAATCAAAAACAGTTAGACAACCGAAATTCTCATCACCTCTGGAAAGAGGAAAACTTGCGCTGGTGTCTGATTGTGAAAGAGCACGGCTACTGCCCTCTAACTCACCGGAAATTACTTTCCCGACATAACCTGATGAAATTGACAGCGACTGGCCGCCGCTCTCTTGCAATAGCTGGATTTCAACTTTGTCGACTTTAAGGTACTTTTTGGCGCCGACAACAGCAAATTCAAGCTGTTCCAAAAAAGCACCTTCAGTCGTTAACTGACGTGACGTCTCGTATAACAGTTTCAAACCACTTCGCATTCTGTCTAAGTGTTCGGTTTTTTTCTCAACTTCGCCCTCTAATCTAGCGTACATCACGTTTAAACTGTCTACCATACCATTGAACGTCTCAGCCAAAAGAGACAACTCATCACTTCCCTTATTTTTAACTTGTATTGAAAAATCGCCCTCTCTTACCCGAGAAGCCATTTCGACCAGGCTTCGCAATGGTGTAATAACCCGATAGTAAATGTAATAAAAAGCCACCGAAACAATAACAACTGCTATTAATAAACTGATTCCTTGTAGCAGCCGTAGCATTCTAAATTTGTTCTCAGTTTGACGTTCTAGGTTTTTAACCAGTGCATCTATCGTATCTACAAAATCATCGATATCCGATAACAGAGGGTCGATATTGTTGGTTTGCAGGCTGATTTTTTTTTGAAGAACATCCCATTCTTCTTCAACGGCATGAAATGTCATTTTCAAATCGTTGTTCGAGGAGGACATGACATGATTCTTTAACACAGGCTTCGAAAATCGTAACTCAAACTGTTCAATTTCAGTCGCGACCAACTCGTTTCTGACGGGGTCAGTCAATTCTCCTCGCCGAAGAACCACCGCTTTCGCAATTCGATAAGATTGCATTCTTAGCGATCCCGCTAAATTAATTCTGACGGCATCGTTTTCCGAGCTTTCCGCCAGTAGAAAAGAAACTAACATATTGATAACGGCCAACAGTAGAACGGCAGCCATCGCCATACCGGTCATGAAGACAAGAGACGGCTTGATTTCTTTTTCCATAAAAGCTCAGTGACATCTATTTACGATAATCATACCACTGTTGAAGTAATCCACTATAAATCAATCTACCACTTAGGTGGTAGTTGTTGGGCTATTTAGTAGTAGCCCCTCACCTGCTTTGATTTGTGTCAATTCTTCATTGGCCTATACGCCTATGGTGTCCCCAGATTGTTGACTTCAACAGGGCTCTGACTGGAACAGCTGGGGCATTTTCGCCACTACTTATAGGTTTTGGCTTATAACATCCAAAGGATATGATATGTCGGATATCAAACAATGGGACGTTGAGAACGAAGAGTTTTGGGAGAGCACCGGCAAGAAAGTTGCCAATCGCAATCTCTGGATTTCGATTCCCAGCTTGCTCTGTGGTTTCGCAGTTTGGCTTTACTGGGGAATTATCACGGTACAAATGTTGAATCTGGGCTTCCCCTATGAAAAATCCCAACTGTTCACCCTGGCGGCAATCGCCGGTTTGACCGGTGCCACACTACGAATACCCAGTACGTTTTTTATACGTCTAGCAGGTGGTCGTAACACCATTTTCTTTACAACTGCGCTATTAATGCTACCTGCTCTGGG
>CAYNZI010000733.1:0-1727 GCA_964401565.1 uncultured Spongiibacteraceae bacterium | reverse complement strand
TACTGACGAGGCACTTTATAAAAAGATTCAGCTAGATTTTCCGATTGCTTTCACCAAGCAATGGCTGGCAGTGCGCAACACGGGTCCAATGGCATTTCACTATATTACCGGCATGGGAACGGAAGGGGATGCTGGCTGGGCTAAGGTAAAACGCCAAGCTGAATTGGAATTAACCGCGATGGCTGAAAAAACACCGTTGCGTACGTTCCATTATCGCTCGGCGTTTGTCAGGCCCACCACCGAACAATCCAATGCCTTTCACTACTTATTAGAAGCCCTTTTCACGCCGGGTTCCATGGTTATCTCAGCTAAGGAATTAGGGCAATGCATGCTGGAAATTGGTATACGGACTAACGAGCTCACTAATGGCGCTATTATCGATAATGCCGACAGCATTGCTTACGCCAATACGTACCGCACTGACTAGTGTGTGTAAAAAGCGGCACTCTACGCAATTTTCTTGGCATCAAAAATAATTCTTTCGTGCTCTTTAGTGCCAATAGTTTTGAATTGAGCGCAGCTTTCATTATGGCTACACTAGTGGTTAGTGTCATTATCTTCTAGGGAGCGCATCCAATGCCTGGTCCACTTGACGGTTTTCGAATTCTAGACCTCACAACGGTTATTTCAGGTCCGTTTGCAACCATGTTACTTGGGGATCAAGGTGCTGACGTCATTAAAGTCGAGTCTGTCTCTAATCCCGATCATGCACGGGGCGCGGGATACGGCGCGTCACAGTTCACCGCCACTTTTTTAAACAACAATCGAAATAAGCGGGGCGTCACCCTTGACCTTAAATCTGACGAGGGGAAAGACGCGCTGCTGGTTCTCGCAAAAACCGCTGACGTGTTTATTCAAAATTTCAGACCGGGTGTTGTCGAGCGACTGGGTATCGGAGAGCAGGAAGTCAGAGCAGTAAATCCAGAAATCATCTATGTTTCAATCAGTGGCTTTGGCGAGGACGGTCCTCTTTCCCACAAGCCGGTTTACGACCCTATCATTCAGGCTATCAGTAGTCTCGCCTCTATTCAGGGAGGTTCTGATGAAGCCAGACCTCGCCTGGTTAGAACCATTTTACCAGACAAGTTAACCGGTATGACAGCAGCCCAGGCTATTTCTGCGGCGTTGCTCGCCAGGGAAAAAACGGGTAAAGGTCAACATGTTCGTGTCTCGATGATCGACGCCGTAGTCGCCTTCTTGTGGTCGTCAGACATGGGAGGGCAAACATTTGTCGGCAAGGAAGTCAGCACCCAAAGAGCCGCTACGTTTATCGACCTTATCTACGCAACAAAAACCACCTATATCAGTGTGTCGGCAATGGCCAACAAGCAATGGCAGGCACTTTGCAAAGCGGTCGATCATTCTGAATGGCTTGATGACGAACGATTCACCACGCCGGCACTACGCGATAGAAATGCTGATGCAAGACTCAATATGACGCAGGACGCTCTTCTCGAAAAGAGCGCCGAGCAATGGCTGACAATATTGGATGATGCAGGTGTTCCGTGCGCGCCTGTCCTCACAAGAAAAGAGATGATTTACCACCCTCAAGTGCAATCGAACGAATTGATCATTGAAACCGAGCATCCTGTTGCAGGCAACATAAGACAAACCAGACCCGCTGCACGGTTCAGTGTGACCGTACCTGAAATGAGAATGGGGGCCCCACTCCACGGCCAACACAACGAAGAGATTTATAAAGGACTGCTGGGGATTTCGGAAGAGGA
>CAYNZI010000732.1:0-1728 GCA_964401565.1 uncultured Spongiibacteraceae bacterium | reverse complement strand
AATTTGGCACAATTCTTGGGGTTGAGTCGAACAACTTGGCTTTGCATGTGATGGAGGGGCCGGGCATGAACTTAGCGCGCAACCCGACATTGGGCCGCAACTTTGAATACTTTGGCGAAGACCCTTATCTGTCTGGCACTTTGGCGGTGGCAGAGATCAAAGCCATTCAGGCTGAGGGTGTTATTGCGATGGCCAAACATCTGGTGGCTAATGACCAAGAAACCAACCGTATGACCCTCAACGAGATTATCGACGATAAGGTATTGCATGAGATATACCTACTTCCGTTTGAAATGTCGGCTAAGGAGGCTGAAGTTGCGTCGATGATGTGTTCTTACAACACCGTAAACGGCGAGGGAATGTGTTCTAACAAGCATATTCTTACTGATATTTTGCGAGGGCAGTGGGGTTTTGAGGGATACGTGCAGTCAGATTTTTATGCGGTACACGATGTCGCCAAGACCATGAGAGCCGGCATGGATCACGAAATGCCAGGCATGGACTTCCCCCAGTTTGGCGCTATAACTCACTGGAAACCTGAAGCGCTGCAAGCAGCACTGGATAAGGGTGAGCTGAGTATGTCGGACATAGACACGGCATTGCATCGTCGTTACCAGCAAATTTTCAAGTTTGGTATTTTTGATCGCCCTGTTGTGCAAGTGCCTATTGATGCTGAGCGCAATGGCAATATTGCGCGCCGTATGGGAGAACAATCGGCGGTACTGCTGAAAAACGACAACAAACTATTACCTTTTGCAGGCTCAGTGAAGAGCATCGTTATCATTGGTAAATCCACCTATGCCGATACCGCGGTGGCGGGCTGTTGTGGTGGTAGCTCAGACGTGATTCCGCTTTACACCGTTAAGCCGTTACAGGGATTGAAAAATACGCTGAAGGCCATAGGCTCATCCGCTGAAATTACGCTGGTGGTGGTGAACGAAGACAACAGTAATCTCGACGAGGCCGTTGCTGCCGCCAAAGCAGCTGATGCCGTGGTGATTATGGCGGGTACCTTGGCAGAAGAGGGCAATGATCGCGCTGGAATCTCGTTGGATTCCGGAGACCGGATTGGTGCCGCATTGTCGGCGATGAGCGCGGGATCAGAATTCATCAATAAAAATCAGGTCGAAATGATCACCACCGTGACGGCAGCCAACCCTAAAAGAACGGCGCTGGTGTTAAAAGACAATGCCTCGTCACTACTGCCGTTTATCGATCAAATACCCGCGGTATTGGAAGTTTGGTTTCCCGGTCAAGAAGATGGCAATATCGTCGCCAATCTATTGATGGGTGTGGTGAACCCGTCGGGTAAATTACCGGTGACTTTCCCGATGAAAGAGGGCGATTGGCCCGCCAATACCCCTATGCAATACCCCGGCGTGACGGTAAACGGAAAGCCAACAGTTACCTATTCCGAAGGCCTGAATATTGGTTACCGTTGGTATGATGCAGAAAATGTTAAGCCGCGCTTCCCATTTGGGTACGGACTTTCTTATACCAGCTTTGCGCTGACCCAACTGTCTGTTTCACCCGCTGTGTCTGATGGCACTCAAGTAATAACGGTGAGTGTTGATGTGGAAAATACCGGCAAGCGCACAGGTGCAGAAGTGGCGCAGATATATGTGTCTATGCCGGCGATATTAAACCAACCGCCCAAGCGATTAATCAACTTCGAGAAAGTTGTTCTTGAGCCCGATGCCTTTGTTGATGAAGAGCCCAAGGAAAAAA
>CAYNZI010000731.1:0-1729 GCA_964401565.1 uncultured Spongiibacteraceae bacterium | reverse complement strand
CCGCTACAACCGGATCAGAAGCAAAACGCTCATAAACTGGTCCCATAGCGTCACTGAATGCAGACTTGTCATCAAGTTCTACAATGACTGAGCCGGCATCTTCAACGATCTGGCGGGATTTAGCTTCACGAGCAGCCCATAGTTCACGTTGATAAATTGCAGATTCATATGCAGCTTCACGAATGATTTCCTGATCTTGGGGGCTGAATTTGTCCCAGGTAGATTTAGCAAAGATGATGCCTTCAGGTACAATTGTGTGCTCATCAATGATGTAATATGGCGCAACTTCAAAATGGCTTGTGGACTCATATGAAGGCCAGTTGTTTTCTGCACCATCAACAACCCCGGACTGGATCGAAGTAAAAACTTCGCCAAAGGGAAGAGGAGTTGCGTTGGCACCAAGTGCTTCAACCATTGCAACATTAATGTCGCTGTTTTGAACACGGAACTTCAAACCAGCAATATCTTCAACAGAGTTCAGTGGAACGCGGGCATAAAAAGAACGTGACCCACTGGCATACCATGCGAGCGGAACCATGTTTGCTTTCGCCATGGCAGCGGCTATGTCCTCGCCAATTTCCCCTTCCATTACACGGAACTGGTGTTCGGGTGATTTGAAAACGTAAGGCAATGAGGCAACGCCAAGCTCAATCACAGTATTTACCATGGGAGCGGTAGAAAACACGCCATAATCAAGCGCGCCGAATTGCAGCTGTTCTGTTGCAAATTCACCTTCGCCCAATTGAGCTGAGTGATAGTTGGTCAGAACGATGCGGCCATCGGTGCGTTCGCCCACAAGTTCAGAAAACTTATCAAGTGCAATGGACACAGGATAGTCAGGAACATGGGTGTTCCAGCCGCGAAATTCTTGAGCAAAAGAGGCCGAAGTCAGCCCCGTCATGAGTGCTGCCACTAATGTCGCTTTCGTAAAAATATTCATATTTATATTCCTCCAAGTGTTATCCGGTCTTATTCCGGTTTAATCAGACTGCTGTTTTGTCGTATAAAAACAGCAGTCAAATTCTTTGTCTTCCCGCGCCAATCATCCGATAACCGGTATCCGCTTATCGGTGGCACGCCTTAGCGGTGCAGAGCAAAAAATGCCTCCACCGATTTATACGCCGCAGTTTATGCAGCAATCTCCTCGATCAAAACGTTACGTCCCTCTTTGGACGACAAAGCGATAGCATCTATAAGATAGTGGACTGCCATCGCTCCTCGCCCTGTAATTTGTGGTGCGTTTCCACTGGATATGGCCTCTGCAAAATCAAGCATTACTGCCCGGTGTGAATCACATGAAAATGCCATTGGGTCAGCGCCAGATCCTGTCGCCATTTCTTCACCAGGGGCCTCACAACGGCCATCATGCCAGTTGATTTTCAAGGTTCCAGATGCGATACGCAAAGCGGCCAGTTCGCAATGAATTTCAATGTTTTCGGGCGCTCCGGGATAAGCAGCCGTTGTTGCTCTTAGGCTGCCAATTGCGCCGCTTTTGAATTCCAGCCCGGCAGATACCAGGTCTTCGGCTTCCATTTTATGGAGGGATGAAGTGCGGGCAAAACCAAGAACATTGTGAACATCTCCCACAAGCCACAACGCCATATCAAATGTGTGGATTGCTTGAGAAATCATGACGCCACCGCCATCGCGTGCGTAGCTGCCCCGGCCCGGCACATCATAATAGGATTGGGGACGCCACCAGGGCACATCAATATTTACAAATGAAACA
>CAYNZI010000730.1:0-1735 GCA_964401565.1 uncultured Spongiibacteraceae bacterium | reverse complement strand
CTTGCTTACGTAGCCGAGCCTATAAAAGAAGACCGTAAACGTATAGGTATTTTTGTATTACTGTTTATAGGTTTGTTCTTTGTGTTTGCTTACCTGTTGAATCGCGAATATTGGAAAGACGTCCATTGATGCTCGGGCGAGTTGCCTCTGAGAGAGGCGTCTCGCTGTTATTGGTTTATCAAATATTCGTTAAATTATTGTTATAAAAGCTGAATTCAGCTGGGGAAGATCCACATGGGTGTTGTAGCTAAGCGATCGTCAATGACGTTTTTTTCTGATGGTAACAGTCATTACAGTCATCGTGTCCGAATAGTGTTGGCTGAAAAAGGTGTCACTGTTGATATTATCGACGCCGATTCCAGCAACATTCCGGAGGAGTTGACTGACCTCAATCCGTACAATACCTTGCCTACTTTGTTGGATCGCGAATTGGTGTTGTATGAGTCGAAAGTGATGATGGAATATCTCGACGAGCGCTTCCCTCATCCGCCATTGTTGCCTGTTTATCCTGTGGCCAGAGGCGCTAGCCGTCAGTATATCTATCGTATAGAGCGTGATTGGTGCGTGGCTGTTGATGCTATCGCGACGGGTACTGCCAGTGCAAAAACGCTGGAGAAACACCGAAAGGAATTGCGTGAGAGTCTGATGGCAATCGCACCGATTTTTGCCGAGAAGCCATTTTTTATGAGCGATGAATTTACCTTGGTTGATTGCTGTCTTGCGCCCATCTTGTGGCGTTTACCCGCGTTGGGTATCGATATGCCAAGCACTAAGCAGACCAAACCTCTGTTGGCTTATATGGATTTGCTTTTTGGAAGAGAATCGTTCCAAGAGAGCTTGTCAGAACTAGAAAGAGAAATGCGAGAACTGTAGTCAGTCTGATCGACTGATAGGTTTAAAAAAAGGGATGATTTTTCATCCCTTTTTTTTCCTTAATTGTTACACAGGCACGAGAGTTAGATGTTAGTAAAGGAATCAAAACAATGACCATGACATCCAGTCGCCCCTATATCGTGAGAGCTCTCTACGAATGGATCTTGGAGAATAGCTGTACGCCCTACGTGTTGGTTAACGCGATGGCGGACGATGTTGAGGTGCCGAGACAGTTTGTCAAAGATGGGCAGATTGTATTGAATATTTCCCCGGTAGCGGTCATGGACTTGCGGGTGAGCGATGAGAATGTTCAGTTCAATGGTCGGTTTGGCGGTTTGCCTATGGACATCTATGTGCCGATGACGGCGGTGATGGGTATTTATGCGCGGGAAAATGGCCAGGGTATGGTTTTTGACCTGGATGAAGAGGGAGTGAAACCACTCCCTCCTGAAGGTTCTGGTCCAAAAGTCACCGGTCCCAAGTTGGTAAAAAAAGACCCTCCTGCTAGTAAAAAATCGCCAGGTCTCCGAATCGTCAAATAAGACGCTCTGGTTATATGGCGGTCAATGCTTCAAATGTACTCGAAAATCCTGACCACTTTTTGGACGCCCGCTGTTTTTCGGGCGATGTTGGCTGCGCGATCAGCTTCCGGCTTA
Organism: uncultured Spongiibacteraceae bacterium; assembly: GCA_964401565.1. GTDB lineage: Bacteria > Pseudomonadota > Gammaproteobacteria > Pseudomonadales > Dasaniaceae > Oceanicoccus. Next base: position 206 of record CAYNZI010000730.1, on the reverse strand, counting down.
GTGACCAGCCCCATTAGATAGACCACACCGTTTTCAGTAACCACTTTTATCCGCCTGCCTTCAAGGCTGCTGGTCGCTAAAAACTTACTTTTCACTTTCGTTGTAATCCATGTGTCATTAGACCGTGCCAGCATGGAAGTGGTGCCCGATAGTGTCAGTTCATTATGAACACGGCGAACATTCTGGATTTTGGCAATGGTTTGTGC
>CAYNZI010000729.1:0-1740 GCA_964401565.1 uncultured Spongiibacteraceae bacterium | reverse complement strand
TTATGACGCCGCCAGGAATGGAGGACATGACCAGTCAATTACAGAGCATGTTTTCCAACATGGGCAGCGGTAAGAAAAAAACCGGTAAAATGACCGTCGCCGCCGCGTTGAAAAAAATACAGGAAGAAGAAGCCGGTAAACTGGTTAACGAAGACGAACTGAAAGCACGCGCTGTTGAAGCGGCCGAGCAAACAGGCATTGTCTTTCTCGACGAACTGGATAAAGTGGCCAAGCGTGCTGAAGGCGCTGGCGGCGACGTATCCAGAGAGGGTGTGCAACGAGACTTACTGCCGCTCATTGAAGGCTGCACCGTCAGCACCAAACACGGCATGATTAAAACAGATCACATTCTGTTTATTGCGTCGGGCGCATTCCACCTGGCCAAGCCCTCTGATTTAATACCCGAACTACAGGGGCGACTTCCCATTCGTGTTGAACTGGAAGCGCTTTCTCCAGGAGATTTTCAACGTATTCTCACCGAACCCAAGGCATCCTTGACCGAACAATACCAGGCGCTATTGCAAACCGAAGGAATGGGCATCACCTTTACTGAAGGTGGCATTAAGCGAATTGCAGAAACGGCCTGGGAAGTGAATGAACGAACCGAAAATATCGGTGCCAGACGCCTCCATACCGTCATGGAGCGACTATTAGATGAAGCGTCCTTTGATGCAACGGATAAAAGTGGTACCGAGTTATCCATTGACGAAGACTACGTGAATGAAAAACTTGGCGAGCTCGTCAAGAATGAAGACTTGAGTCGGTTTATTTTGTAAGCTCAACAATCCCAACCTACAGCCCCCTTTTTCAACGGGGGCCTAAAACAGCATCCAACCTTTTCATTGCCGCAGCAATCGTCAGGAATACTATGGCCAAGTCCCCTGTTCCACTCGATATAAAGCTTCACAAACAATCCAAAACACTAGAGCTGATCTATGCCGCAGAACAGTTCACACTGAGCTGTGAGTATCTTCGAGTATATTCGCCATCGGCAGAAGTTCGCGGCCACGGCGCCGGCCAGGAAGTCCTTCAAACGGGGAAAATTAATGTCGCCATCGACACCGTCTCAGCCGTTGGCAACTATGCTTTGCAGCTGGTATTTAGTGACGGCCACGACTCAGGTATTTATTCCTGGGATTATCTCTATCAAATGTGCACCTACAGAGAAACCTGGTGGCAAGAATACCTGGAACGACTGGATAACGCAGGCGCTGCTCGAGACCCGGAAGTTCAAGTCGTCAAGATTGGCAATTAAGTCGCATCGGCCCAATAGCGGGTAGCGCGGCAGAACGCGCACTAATACTGGTTATTATCATCATAGCTAAAGGCGAGATTGTCAAAGCGCGTAAAGTGACCAATAAAAGCTAATCTCGATGTGCCCGTCGGGCCGTTACGCTGCTTGCCAATAATGATTTCGGCAATACCTTTGTCGGCACTGTCCTCGTTGTAATACTCGTCGCGATAAATAAACATAATGACATCGGCATCCTGCTCGATGGCTCCCGACTCTCGCAAATCAGAGTTGATCGGGCGTTTATTCGGACGCTGCTCCAACGATCGATTCAGCTGCGAAAGCGCCACAACAGGACAGTTGAATTCCTTGGCAATCGCTTTCAGGGAGCGCGAGATCTCAGAAATTTCGGCGGTGCGGCCCTCGGAGAATCCTGCCACCTGCATCAGCTGCAGATAATCCACCATGATCATGGCAACGTCTCCGTGCTCTCGCACAATACGCCGCGT
>CAYNZI010000728.1:0-1744 GCA_964401565.1 uncultured Spongiibacteraceae bacterium | reverse complement strand
GGGTGTATTTGTTACCGTTCTCGCCGACACCGGCCCAGCGGGCTTGCGTCACGATGCCGTCAAACTGGCGCGGGCCGTTGTTTTGGCTGGCCAGCTCAACGGTGGCATGGGTGCCGACCAGGGCGTCAAAATCAATGTTCGGTTGGGTGGACAGCGCGTCGACGGTGTATTCGAACAGGTCGTTCACATGATCATCGCCACTAAACCGCAACAACACCAGAACGTCCTTGCCAAGAGATGTCGTCAGCTTGCCAAGGCGGGTGTCTTGCGTGTGAATGTTCATGAAAAAATCCCTGAATTTACTGGTAATACTCAGGGTAGAATAGCAAATGGGGAGGCGGTTGCAAAGCGGGAAAACGAGTTGGGCGCGATCCGGATTAACGGCATTCCTTCGCGGCAACACTTATGCCTGCGTTCATAGTGGAAGACCAATGATCAATCTGTCGGGGGGGCATCGCGATAATAACCGAGCTGGCCTCATCCCATTTCAGGGTGGGCCACTCAGGTAGTTCCCAGATATACAAATTAATCTCCGCGTAATTTGCGGCGATAATGATGTTTATTCACCGCAAATGCAATACTGACTTGATGATATGGAATCAGCCGCCCCTTTGAAGCTTATCGTCGTCACCGGAAACAACAATATTTTGGTTAACTCTTCCGACCAAATTCACGACTGTTTCACAGGTTTCTTGGTCAAACACTCCAGCAAGCCCCGCATCACTAATATTTGTAAATGGCGTTTCAAACAGCGCTTTGGGGTCCATTGTTCCGTTTTTCACCAAATAATCAATGATTTGGTTCAGAAAGGTAATTTGGTCCGGTAAAAGTTTGGACTTGGACAGAAAATCTGCGAACACCTCTTTAGCGGCTTTTTGCTTTAATCCCATAACAGAACGAACTAAATAACCAAGAGGTTGGCCTTCGTAGATACGGCTGTATTCTTCTTTGCTTAATGGGCCGTTTTCAGAAAAAAGGATGTCCTCTAGCGCACTTACATCAGCTCGGGAAATTGGGCGATTATTAATCAGGCGCTGTATTGTCAGGTGGTCTTTATTGTCTGTGATGAAACGCTGTACTCGCTTTCGGTAATCCTTCATTTGTGCATTGGCTTTAACAAGATTGTATTCGGTATTTTCAACACCTATTTCATCTTCGAAATTTGTATAAACATCAACCAGACCTGATTTGTTATCAAAGAATTTAGCAAGATTGCGCAACCTAAGCCTTAGACTTTCGATTTGGGGTAACGCAACATCATGCCACCACTCATCTTCCTGAATTTCCAGTATTAATTCCATTTCAGCGCCAACCACTGGAATGCTTTCCTTTTCTTCCAGCCCATTGGCAAGCAGTTTGATCTTTTTTATATAACCTAACTGAGCGTTGCTTTGCTCCAGTAATGCCAATTGAAGATTGAGACATAGTAAATCAAATCGCCTTGCAAATTCATCATCTTCATCCTGCGTAGGTAAACTACTGACTGTAGATGAAAGAACGTCAAAATCGCTATCCTGAAGATTATCCCATTTCTGTCTATCAGAATATGTTTCCACATTTTTGAGCTGCTTGCGTACCAGAAAGTTATTGGTATCCATTTGCGCCACAACAGAATGCAAAACCTCGATTATGTCGGCAAGGGCCGTAACACCAATGGCCCTCAGCGACGCGCAAACAAATTATCAGCTTTCTCGCCGACAAAGCCAGCGATGATGGATCTGGAATTTGGTGCTCAAAAGGAACC
>CAYNZI010000727.1:0-1752 GCA_964401565.1 uncultured Spongiibacteraceae bacterium | reverse complement strand
TGCCGCTACCCAATTTTAGGCGCTTCTTTTCAACCGCGCGCAGGCACTGCCAGACACGATGCAGTGGCTTGGGGTTTTGCTCGTGGAGCAGACGCTCTAGGGGTCGATATTATTCAAAAGTGCGAGGTAACTGGGATTCGCCGTGATGGTGATAAAGTAATCGGCGTAGAGACAACGCAAGGCTATATCGAATCACCTAAGGTGGGTGTGGTGGTTGCTGGTAATTCCAGCGTGCTGGCAAATATGGCGGGGTTTCGTTTGCCAATTGAGAGTCACCCTTTACAAGCGTTTGTTTCTGAGCCGATAAAGCCTATTTTAGATACGGTGGTTATGTCGAATGCGGTACACGGCTACATTAGTCAGTCCGACAAAGGAGATTTGGTGGTCGGCGCGGGCATTGATGCTTATACCGGTTATGGACAGCGCGGCAGTTTTACGACTATCGAGCATGCGGTTGCAGCAATTTTGGAGTTGTTCCCAATATTCAGCCGGGTCCGCATGAACCGCCAATGGGGCGGCATTGTTGATACAACTGCCGATGCGTGCCCAATCATTGGCAAGACCCCAGTAAAAGGTTTGTATATTAATGCAGGCTGGGGCACCGGTGGTTTTAAAGCGACCCCAGGATCTGGTTGGGTGTTTGCCCATACGCTGGCGCATGATGCGCCCCACGAACTAAATGCGGCGTTTGGCATGGACCGGTTTATGAGCGGCAGCTTAATAGACGAACACGGCGCGGCTGGGGTGGCGCACTGATGTTAATAATAGACTGTCCTTATTGCGGCCCGCGTGATGAAAGTGAATTTTCTTACGGTGGTGAAGCACACATTGTACGCCCGCCACAGCCAGAAAAATTGTCCGATGAACAGTGGGGTGAGTATCTGTTTCACAGACATAATACCCGTGGCTTGCACCGCGAACAATGGAATCACGCGGCGGGTTGTCGTAAGTGGTTCAATGTAGAACGAGATACCGTTAGTTATAAAATAAAATCGGTTTATCAAATAGGCGAAAGCCCAACGGATGGCGAATAATGACATCGGCATATAGAGCAACTACCGGCGGACGTATCGACCGGACTAAGCCATTAACGTTTACCTTCAATGGCCAACGCCACCAAGGTTTTGCCGGAGACACGATTGCCTCAGCCTTGCTTGCCAATGGCATCAGTTTAGTTGGGCGCAGTTGGAAATATCATCGTCCACGGGGTATTTTGGGCGACGGTAATGAAGAACCTAATGCCTTATTCCAAATTGAACTGGGTGAGCGTACTATTCCGAATGTTCGCGCGACGACAACTGAGCTTTACGATGGCATGGTGATTAATAGTATTAATGCCTGGCCTAGCGTGAAGTTTGATGTCATGTCCATTTTTGGCGTATTTTCACGCATGTTACCCGCAGGTTTTTACTACAAAACATTCATGTGGCCACAAGCTCTGTGGATGACTTACGAGCGCATAATACGCAAGGCCAGCGGTTTGGGAAAATCGCCGCGCGAGATTGACCCAGATTATTACATTAAAAGTAATTTGAATTGCGATGTGTTGATAGTCGGTTCTGGGCCAGCGGGATTGGTCGCGGCCCTTTGTGCCGGCCGTGCGGGTGCAAGGGTCGTATTAGTTGAAGATCAGGCTGATTTTGGCGATCGTTTATTATCCAGTAAACAAAAATTTGACCAGCAGTTGGCGGCAGACTGGTTAGCTGAAGTGTTGCGTGAATTAGAGTGTCTTGACAATGTTAAGCTGCTCAA
>CAYNZI010000726.1:0-1753 GCA_964401565.1 uncultured Spongiibacteraceae bacterium | reverse complement strand
TTAGTCTGTTAGCCAATAGTCAGTGTAACGAGGACACATTTACTCAAACGTCATTCCGCTAGACCCGCCCAACCTAACACATCACTAAAGGCTGACATTTCGAGAGGCTCAACACCACTGGCTGGCAACATCATCACATTTTTCACAGTTTTCCCCTGAGGGTGGTTTACCTAAATGAAAGAAACACAATGAATCAGCCAAGCCATAATCCAATGAATTGGCCGATTCATTCGCAGGTGCTATGCCGCCATACCCACTGCTGTGGCCTGCATCGGTACAAACCCCGGCAACTGTTCAATGCGCTGTAACCAGGCACGAACGTTGGCGTAATTTTCTAACGACACATCACCTTCTGGCGCATGTGCGATATAGGTATAATTGGCAATATCAGCAATGGTCACGTTGTCCGTGGCCAACCAATCGCGCTCTTGTAGATGAGCATCGAGTATTGCTAACAAGGCATGGGATTCAGCGATCAACGCCTTATGATCTAAACCAGCACCAAAGACATTAACCAATCGCGCCGACGCCGGGCCATAAGCCACTTTGCTGGCCGCCACTGAAAGAAAACGCTGAACCTCGGACGCCGCAACAGCCTCTTCAGGTAACCATTGACGGTTAGCATCGTATTTCATCGCCAGGTAAACCAAAATCGCATTGGAGTCTGACAGCGTAGTATCACCATCTTCCAATACCGGTAATTGACCAAAAAGATTTTTTTGCAAGAATGCAGATTTTTTGTGCTCGCCGCTGCCAAGGTCAATATCGATAATGTCAGCGTCCAAGCCAAGAACGGATAGAAATAACTGAACCCGGTGTGAGTGACCAGACAGTGCGTGACGGTGAAGTTTGATAATAGACATAATATTTTCCTTACTGTAATTACGCGTTTATTTAACGGAGGGTGGATCACTTATACAAAATTTTTTCAAAAAATCCGACGTTCAGATTCTTCAATGGTTGATTCATTGATGCTGGCATCGCGAGTTTGCATCAGGCCTTCGGGATCGAAATCCCAATTTTCATTACCATAAGCACGAAACCACTGACCACTGTCGTCGTGGTACTCATATTCAAAGTGCACAGCGATACGGTTGTCAGAAAAAGTAAACAGCTCTTTCTTCAGACGGTAATCCAATTCTCGCTGCCACTTACGGCTTAGCAGTTGGGCGATAGCCTCCCTCCCCTGTACCCGCTCACTGCGGTTACGCCATTCGGAGTTTTCTGTGTAGGCTAAGACAATCTGCTGAGGGTTTTTGCCATTCCACAAATCTTCGGCGCGCTGCACTTTTTCCTGGGCTGAGGCCAAACTGAATGGCGGTTTAATTGCTGAGGTCATGCTGATCTCCAAATGAAGCTACACCAATCGGTTTACTTGACATAAAACTACACCGATCGGTTAACTTTGTCAAAGATAATTGATAGTTATTTTATTAATTTATACAAATCAATTAGTTATAATACATACGGGTACTTTAACGGGGTCTATTACTAATCTTTTAATACGTGGATGTAGCAATATCCCCGCTTTAATGTAAACATAACAGTCTCTATTAATCCTGGCCGTGGAGCCAATATGCCTGTACTATCAAAGAGAGACGTGATTGTTTCCGAAGCACTGAAGCTGTTTTACCGCGATGGCTTTAATGCGACCGGGATAGAACGCATTATTAGGGAGGCAGGGGTCTCGAAAAAAACCTTGTACAACCATTTCAGATCGAAGGACGAACTGGTGTTGGCGACTTTGCGTAAG
>CAYNZI010000725.1:0-1756 GCA_964401565.1 uncultured Spongiibacteraceae bacterium | reverse complement strand
CAATGTGGAGTATAAAAAAGTCGGGTCGGGCTGGGGTAACGGTGATACTTTCTGGGCATGTAGCGAAAGGTATGGCAACTGCACGGATTTCCATGCCCTGTTCATTTCGCTGGCGAGAACTGAGAGTATTCCCGCTCGGTTTGAAATTGGTTTTCCGGTGCCGGATAGTCGTGATAAGGGCGCCATAGGAGGTTATCACTGCTGGGTGCAACTGTACCTTCCCTCCGTGGGATGGTTTCCTATTGACGCTAGCGAAGCATTCAAACATCCCGAAAAAAGAGACTACTTTTATGGCGCACATCCTCAAGACAGGATTCATTTTTCTACGGGTCGCGATGTTAAATTGGGGAAATCTCATCAGGGTCCGGCACTAAACTATTTTGTCTATCCCTATATCGAAGTAGGTGGGCAGCCTTATCAAGGTGAGGTGAACACGGAGTTTTCGTACAAAAATTCGCCTCCTTTGAAATCACAGGTAGCGGTTTTGTCTAATTAAGTGAGTATATAGGAGAACAGATATGAGCGATTTTAACGAGGAACCTGGAACAATTACCCATGAAGATGGCCGGTACATAGCCGTGTTAACTCGCTACATTGGGCACAGTAAGGAGGCAGTGTGGGCAATGCTCACGGAACCAGGAAAATTCGTAGACTGGCTTGCCCCAGGTGAAATTGAATTGCGGACAGGGGGTAGAGCTAGCATCAATTTTGTGGATAGTGGCATTGTCATTGATAGCGAAGTGAAGGAATGTCGTGAATTCGAGGTTTTGGAATATTCCTGGAGTAGTGACGGTGAGCCGAGCAGGCCTGTTCGATATGAGCTGGCGGTAAAAAACAACGCTGTCGAGCTGACGATTATTCTTGAAACACCCGATGACGAGGATATAGCCAGGTCGTGTGCAGGCTGGGAAGCTCACTTGATGATGCTGATGGCTGCAATAGAGGGTGTGCCAATCAAGTTTCCCTTTGAGCGTTTTCAACAAACAAGGGGCGGCTATAACGAGATTGTTGCGGCGTTGGCTTAGCAGGTATACTTCCCGGTCGTTATACAGCACCGCTCTGGACAGTGAATTTCAGAGGCAACCTATTTTCTAATCGCCTTAACTCCTATGAAATCAACCAACGATTCATCCATACGTACCTTCGTTTTACGAGCGAGAGCGGCGCCAACCGATGGCCTGAGCTTGCTTGCGGCAGTGGGTGGAGACGCGCACACTGAGATTCTCGCTCATACTCTGATGAATGCCATTTTTGTTGCACAATCTCACCGTGATAATGTCATCGTTCACTTGGTGCTTGAAAGGACTAAGGATTTTTCCCGCACGATCACGGTCAATGCAAATGAGTTGCGTGATCTCGGCGGCTTTCACGAACAGGCACTAATAGGGAAAATCGCTATTGCGTTAGATACATCAACCGGGATGATCAAAGAAGAGCGGAGGGAGGTAGAGCCCGGGATTAGCGTCCGTACCCTGAGTTTTGAAAAATTGGTGCAGGAGTTGGCGGTCGACCACCAGTTGCTGGTAATGGACAAAAAAGGCACTCCTATACGGCAACAGAGCTTCTCGGATCGCCCCTGTTTCTTGCTTACAGATCATATACCTATGCCTAAAAAGAGCTTTAACACCTTAAAACGACTGGGTGCGGAGAAAATCAGTTTAGGACCGACAATGCTCTTTGCTTCACAGTGTGTTGTGTTGATCCATAATGAGTTGGATATCAATCACTAGTGTTCCGCGTTATTACAGTTCGACTG
>CAYNZI010000724.1:0-1758 GCA_964401565.1 uncultured Spongiibacteraceae bacterium | reverse complement strand
TGGGTGCACACAAGCTGGCCCACCCTGATGGCCGACCTCAACAATGGCCTCTACGATATTGGCATGAGCGGAATTTCGATTAACCTACAGCGCCAAAAAATAGCGTATTTTTCCGACGCTTACCAACGCGGCGGCAAGTCGCCACTGATCAGGTGTGCCGACAAGCACAAATACACTTCACTGAGCGACATTGACCAGAAAAGCACGCGGGTCATCGTTAACCCCGGCGGCACTAATCATAAATTTGCAACGGCAAATATCCACAATGCAAAAATTCAGTTGCACGATGATAACCGCAGCATCTTCGATGAGATTGTGAACAACAATGCCGATGTTATGATTACCGACCAGATTGAAGTTCAACTGCAAGCTGCCAAGCACCCGGAACTCTGCGCGGCCATGGGCGAACAGACCCTGAGCTTCTCGGAAAAAGGCTTCCTGATACCACAGGACAATGTCTGGAAAGAGTTCCTTGATGCCTGGCTGAATATGCGCAAGGGCGATGGAACAGTTAAAAAGGTGTTCAGTGAGCACTTATAACTTCACAATAGAAGCAATTAGTCACACTCGGTAAAAGCAGACATGGCAATAAACTGGTACCCAGGCCACATGCACAAGGCCAACAAAGACATGACCAAGGTACTACCCGATGTAGACTTGGTGATTGAATTGCTGGATTGTCGCCTGCCCTACAGCAGCCAAAACCCCTCTATAGCCAAACTTGCCAAGAATAAGCCCTGCATTAAAGTGTTGAGCAAGTCTGACCTGGCCGACCCTGCCATCACTGAACAATGGCAGGCGTACTTTGAGAAAACGGCTTCGGTAAAAACTCTGCTCACCACGCTCGATCAAGGCGACAAAGCGCAAAAACTACTTCAACTCTGCCACAAGCTGGTTCCCTCCAAATCCAAGGGAAAATTCAATATCCTCGCCATGATTACTGGCATACCCAATGTTGGCAAATCCACACTCATCAATGCGGTTGCCGGCAGGAAAGTAGCCAAAACTGGCGATGAGCCCGCGATTACCAAGGGCATGCAAAAAATCAAAATTTCCGATGGCATTATGTTTCTCGATACACCCGGAATTCTATGGCCAAAGATTCACAACGAAAATAGCGGCTACCGCCTCGCTGCCGCAGGGTCTATAAAAGACACGGCCATTGAAGTAGATGACATTGCCATGTATTTGAGTGGTTTCCTACTGAAACACTACCCACAGGCTCTTGCCGAGCGTTACGAGATGAAACGCCTGCCCAAAACCGACCTGGAATTTCTTGAACTGCTGGGCACAAAGCGGGGCTGCCTACGAGGTGGTGGGCATGTTGATTTTGAGAAAGTATCGTCAATACTCGTCAATGAGTTTCGCGCAGGCAAGCTTGGCTGTATCACTCTGGAAACGCCCGCTATGGTTGAGGTGGAAGAAATCATTGTGGCCCGGCAACAGCGCGAAAGAGAAGAAAAGGAGGCTATGAAGAAAAAGAAGAAGCATGGCTCCCGATCAAGGGCGCAATCCCGACAATAAAGCCCCAATAAATTTCAACCAACGTTGTGGTATACGTTCTGCACATCCTCCAGATACTCAAGCATATCAATAAACTTATCAAGCGCCGCCATCTCCTCTTCACCCAGAGGAGCAGGTGCCTGCGGTACAAACTGAATTTCATCCACTTCAAATTCAATCTCACCGAGGGCATCTACTAACGCCTGCTTCGCTTTAAAATACTCAGTATGGGGGGCAAACACTGTCACCTTGCCC
>CAYNZI010000723.1:0-1758 GCA_964401565.1 uncultured Spongiibacteraceae bacterium | reverse complement strand
TTGTCCTTTGGAAACCTTCATCTGATGACGAGCCCGGGTGGGATAGCCCCTGGGGACGGGGCCGGCCGGGTTGGCATTTGGAATGTTCTGCGATGATTGAAAAACATCTGGGTAACACTATTGATATTCACGGCGGTGGCATTGATTTACAGTTTCCTCATCACGAAAACGAATTGGCTCAAAGCACCTGTGCGCATGGTGGAGAGCAATTTGTTCGGTATTGGATGCACAATGCCTATATCAATATCGATGGTGAGAAAATGTCCAAATCTTTGGGCAATTTCAGAATGGTCAAAGACTTGCTGGAACATTATCCAGGAGAGGTCTTGAGGTTCGCGATTTTGTCGGCCCATTACCGCTCTGAACTAAATTTCAGTGTTGACGCACTGGATGCAGCGCAGAAAACATTGGACAATTTGTACGGTGTTTTGCAATCCGTTTCTGCGATTGAGATTGATCCAGTTGTTGAAATTAGTGACAGTGAAGTCTACAAAGCGCTGCTTGATGATTTGAACACGCCAATTGCCATACGTGAATTGCATTCGCTGGCAAAGTCGACCAAGTCGGCCACTGGTGAAGCACAGAAGCAATTAAAATCGGTGTTACTGAAAAGCGCTTCTCTCATGGGAATACTGCAGCAAGATCCGGATATTTGGCTAACAGTGAAAGCCAGTGAGGGTGATTTGTCCGACAAGGAAGTGGAAACTCAAGTCGCCGAAATGCAACAGGCGAGGCAGCAAAAAGACTATAAGCTCGCAGATGATATTCGAGACAGTTTACAGCAGCAGAGGATAATTCTTACCAGAGATGGCTGGAAGCGGGGATAAGCACTCCTCTATCAGTTTGGGTTAATCGTTGGTATGCAGTGCTTTTTGCTGTGATGTCATAAAATCATTTTTGTACAAACATCCCCCCCGTTTGTTAAGCTATGAATTGCTTGCAATGATACCTTCGTTGGCGAAGGTAGTTGCTTATGTTTGGATTATGTCGCTACCGCTGATGAGATTTTGAATGGTTTATAATTGGGATTATCCCGCTCCTTATGTTGCACGTGTAACGGTCGTTGATGATAATATCGATGCCCTTGGCCATACTAACAATGGTGTCTATATAAACTGGTGTCAGCAGGCGGCGTGGGAACACTCCTCCAGTTTGGGCCTGGGGGCCAATCATTACACTGAATTGAAAAGGGCGATGGCTATTCAAGAAGCCAACTATAAATACCTGGCACCCTGTTTTCTTGGTGATGAGGTGTTGATTGCGACTTGGCTGACGGCATGTGATGGACGGTTAACCATGGAACGTAGTTTTCAGATCTTCCAGGCAACGTCCGGCCATTGTCTTTTTCGCGGTAAGTGGCGGTTAGTTTGTATCAATTTGACCAGTAATAAGCCGTCTCGGATGCCTAAAGAATTTAAAGAAATCTATATGCCTCATGTGATATCGACAGCGGGCTAATTCATAGCGAACAAGCGGTGTCTTCTACGGAATCGTCCAGCCGAGCTTGTGGATCACATCGTGAAAAACGTCATCCACTGGCGCATTGAGAGTCATCGCTTTGCCAGTTAACGGGTGTTTAAATTTCATCTGAGTGCACGCCAGCATTAGCCGGTGGCAATTAAATTGTGATTGGAACAACCGGTTGTGTGAACTCTTTCCATGTTTTGCGTCACCAATAATGGGATGTGAAATGTGCTTAAAATGACGCCGAATTTGATGTTTTCTACCACTAACTGGATGCGCTTCAACTAAAGAGTA
>CAYNZI010000722.1:0-1767 GCA_964401565.1 uncultured Spongiibacteraceae bacterium | reverse complement strand
TATAGCTTTATCTGCTTCTTCCTTTGATTTCATCATTGGCAACAGCACTGCCGCGACACCGTAACCAAGCAACACCGAAAACAGAATTAAACCTACGAACATTACAGTCCAGCGGTTCTGGAGTTCGAGTATCAGATCTAGATCCCAATTGGTATTGAGGATCTCGGCACTAACAATCAAAGCATCATCAGGATACAGAATCTCCCAATCATACTCGGAAAATAAATACCGATGGAGGCCTTCCGGCACTGGCTCTGCATACTGAACCGCCATTTCATCGGCGTCGCTTTCACCCTCTTCACCCACCCTTGTTAACACAAACCTGTAGTCAGATTCTGAGCCTAGCTCCTCGATTTCTGACTGCCATTGCGTAATAGGCAACTGTGATAAGGTCGAAGCCAAGCGTTCGATATCAGTGGATAGGTTAATTTCGTCTTGATTATCGAAAACCATAATCACTGACCAGCCAATCAGCGTAGTGAGCACTCCCAGCAAAAGCACAATGCTCACAATTTTTACGACTATTATCTGAAGAGGATTCATGGCAAACCTAATGTCAGAATGTAACCCTGGCCTCTTAGAGTGCGAATCATTTTATTTCCATGCGGCAACTTTTTCCGCAAACGGGACACCAATAAGTCAAGGCTTCGATCTGAACCATCGAAATTTGTTTGATAAAGCGCAAGATAAAGCCTATCGCGAGAGAGAACCTCGCCACAATGGCATGCCAAGAAGTACAGTAGATCAAACTCTTTCGCGCTTAGATCTAACGGCGCTTCCTGCCAGGTTGCTCTGTGTTTGGCAGGTATTATCTCTAGCCCGGCACAGGACACATTGGCATCGGAACTACTTTTGGGGTTTACACGAGTTCCGCGACGCAGTTGTGCTAACACTCTGGCTAACAACAGCTCTGGCTTTACCGGCTTGGGCAGATAATCGTCAGCGCCTTGATTTAGACCTGCAATGTGATCTATATCGTCACTCAATGCGGTTAACATCAATATCGGGCCATTGTATAAGGGTCTCAGGCGTCGGCATATTTCCATTCCACTCATGCCCGGCAACATGAGATCCAAAATCACCAGGTCTGGATTAATACGAAGAATGCGCTCACACGCACCTTCACCACTGCGTAGAATACTGATGCTAAAATTATTCCTTTCCAGAAATCGACCCATCATCCGTGTGAGGTCGACGTCGTCATCAACCAGTACAATATGCTGGCTCAATCCGGGTTCCCGTATGCCGCGCCATGCGTATAGGCCAAGGGGTTGGCTAGGTATATTGTTTCGCCGCTATACAAATGATCTCTGATTTTTTCTGGAAGAGCATCGTAAGTTAATCCAAACTTATGTTGCCGAGCCCGAGCTCGGCATCGATCAGGCCGGGTTCTCTGAACTACCAATTTCACAGGTTGGAGCTCCACTACACGAAGTACAAAATCTGATTTCAGTGTGCACCCGTGCCCTGTAACTGCGAAAATCAAACTATTTTTCCCTAGTATGACGCTGTGCAAAACAGCCTCGGTAGCCCGGTGAGTTACTAAGTCATCAAGTTCTTCGCCCCAACTCAGCGGCAAAAATATACACCATACAATAGCGAAAATTAGTAAGATTTTCATTTACTCAGTCCTCGTTTTAGTAGCGGAAGAAGAAGCAGCAACACAGAAATACCAAAAGAACCGCCACCACCATTCCCCTGGCGCGTGTTGACTTTCTCATCCCCAGAACCTGGATTTTTATCACTATCTGAACTGCTTTCCCTTCC
>CAYNZI010000721.1:0-1770 GCA_964401565.1 uncultured Spongiibacteraceae bacterium | reverse complement strand
CAGCTACCAAGCTCGCGGCCAGGTCACCATGATGATATTTTTGCTTAACCGAGGAATTAGTAGGCATAGTGAAATTATGCCCATCAAACTTGACATTGTCTAGATTAATATAGACACTGAGCTAAATCTAGACATTGTCTATATTAAACACGACGTAAACCAGCCACCAGAAAACTCGCTATCTCTACTCATGAGGCCAAAAAATGAATACCAAACTAAATGACATGGTCCAAAACAAGCCACTGCTTCCGAACGATAACCCCATACTCCAAGGAAATTTTGGACCGGTAAGTGAGGAGCTCACTCTACACTCACTGGAAATCATAGGCACACTACCAGAAGCACTGAACGGAACGCTGTTACGCAATGGCCCAAACCCAGTTGATCCACAACCGAATCACCACTGGTTTTCTGGCGACGCCATGTTGCACGCGATAAAATTATCCAACGGTAAAGCTCTCGAATACCGAAACCGCTGGGTCAGAACGACTGCGCTAGAGAAAAAAACAGGGCTAAAAGCCGCACCCGTCACCGGCACTGAGCTAATGGCTCAAGGATCAGGTGCGGTCAATGTTGTCAATCACGGTGGTTATATACTAGCTCTTCCGGAAGTTGGCCTACCGTACCAGGTCAACCTGAACCTCGACACTGAGCGCCAGTTTGACTATAAGGGGAAACTGGCAAGCAGTATGACTGCCCACCCCAAAATCGATGGAAAAACGGGTGAGATGCTATTTTTTGGTTACGATCTGGTCGAACCATTTTTACGTTATCACGCGGTAAGCCCCGAAGGAGAATTAACAAAAACAATTGAAATAGACCTGCCGGCTGGCGTAATGATGCACGACTTTGGCGTTACCGCCACTCGAGTTGTATTTATGGACCTACCCGTTGTCAGTAATTTTGACCTACTGGAAGAGGGCTACACAATGCCCTTCCAGTGGGATGATAACCACCAAGCCAGGCTGGGTGTAATGGACCGGAGCGCGACAAGTGATACGGTCAAATGGATCGATATAGACCCCTGCTATGTTTTCCACCCCCTCAATAGTTATGATGACGGTGACAACATTGTTATGGACGTTATCAAATACAATAAAGTGTTTACATCCTTAAGCGATTCGAAATATGCAAAAGGGGCACAACTGGAACGATGGATCATCGACGTCAACGCAGGCACCGTTTCGAGCCAGGTGCTAAGTGACAAAGATCAGGAATTTCCGCGCATTGACCCACGAGTCGAATGTCACCCGCACCGCTATGGGTATACATTGGAGGCTGGCGGAGCTCATGGTTTTGGCGGCTTATATAAACACGACCTGGTTGAAGGAAGCACGCTATATCATTCGGTAGGCGAGAATTATGCCGCAGGAGAGCCGATCTTCATCCCCACCGGGGATGCCGAAGATTGCGGTTATATACTCACCGTCGTCTACGATGCTGCTGCTAAAATCAGCGAAGTACATGTTATTGACGCACAGGATTTCAGCGGCAGCCCCGTAGCCATTATTAAACTTAACGCTCGTGTTCCTTTCGGCTTTCATGGGAATTTTGTCGCCGAAAAAACATAACAAAAAGGCATAAAAAGGCCCGGACGAATCCGGGCCTACGCCCCTACCGAGATAAGGCAATAAAAAACAGAGAGACCTGTTTGTGGTTAATTTTCCTTCCTAATGCGTGCGCGGTTGCTAACTAAGCGCAACCTTAGCACTGCCAATATCCGTTACTGTCCCTGGATGTATCAATTGATCCAGCGCCTCGGCTTTACCT
>CAYNZI010000720.1:0-1771 GCA_964401565.1 uncultured Spongiibacteraceae bacterium | reverse complement strand
GCATGGTTTCTCTTGTTTTTCGACCTACACCGCCAAGGGTTCCGCTTGAAGGTGATGGGCGAATAAATGCCATGTCATTTACAGCTAGTTTCTCCATCCGTGTTTTATCGCCTAGAATTGATCCACCGCTTCGGCTGCTGCTGGGGTCTATTGCCAGAACCGCTACCTTGTGACCTATTGCCGTGAGCATGGTGCCAAAGGTTTCAATATACGTGCTTTTACCAGCACCTGGGACTCCGGTGATACCAATGCGAATACCTTCGCCGGTGTGTGGAAGTAGTTGGTTGACAATAGTTCTTGCAAGTTCCTGGTGGGCGGGGAGGGTACTCTCGATTAGTGTAATCGTACGGGCAAGCGTAAGGCGATCCTTGTTGAGGATACCGTCAACGTATTCTTCTGGACTTTTTAGCATTGGTAAAAAAAATCGATAATTTTTATTGTATGTGCAGGTGTTTTCTCTATACAAAAAAACACAACAGATCCAGTTGCAAAGCGAGGGAGAACAACCGGATCCGTTGCGTTAATACCGCATATTACCTCAACACTCCACAAAGGGAGATACGTACCTTGGTGTTTATTTAACACATAAATTCCAAAAGTATTCTTCAGTAAGCGAAACCTACTTTAATTTTGGGTAGTTATGGCAATCTCCAGCATTAAAGTACTTAATATTTTTCCTCTAAAAGCGTGAGGGTTTTGCCAGCTGATTCAGGAATGGGAGTACCTGGACCGAAAACAGCTTTCACGCCGTTTTCAAAAAGAAATTCGTAGTCTCCAGGTGGGATGACACCACCAGCAACAACTATTATTTCTTCCCCGCCGGCTTTTTTCAGCTCTTTTATCAGTTCCGGGATTAGCGATTTGTGACCTGCAGCAAGACTCGATGCGCCGACAACATGGACATCATTCTCAATTGCCATTTTGGCAGCTTCTTCAGGGGTCTGAAACATGGGGCTGATATCGACATCAAATCCGAGATCAGCATAAGCGCTGGCAACGATCTTAAAGCCGCGGTCGTGGCCGTCCTGCCCCATTTTAGTAACAAGTAGTCGTGGACGTCTGCCCTGTTTTTCAAGGAAATCAGTAGTCCGTTTTTTAATTTCATCAATTGAGCCACTGTCATCTTTGTATTCGGAGGAATAGGCTCCTGAGATGCAGCGGGTTGTCGCCACAAAACGTCCGAAAACGCTTTCAATTGCATCGGATATCTCACCGACAGTTGCTCTCGCACGAACTGCTGGAAGTGCAGCTTCGAGTAAATTGCCATCGTTTTGAGCGGCAGTGGTGAGGTCGGCAAGCGCCTTGTCAACGGCAGCTTGGTTGCGACTGGCTCTAATTTCATTTATTCTGGCAACCTGTTCATCTCTTACAGTTCCGGGAACTTCACGAACATCGAAATCAATTTTTTCGTCTTCAAGTTTATATTTATTTACCCCGACGATGACATCTAGTCCCTGATCAATTAACGCTTGTTTTCTTGCTGCCGATTCTTCGATACGCATTTTAGGCATACCGGTTTCAATGGCTTTGGCCATGCCACCAAGTTCTTCGATTTCGTCAATGATTTTTTGTGCTTCATTGATGATGCTGTTGGTGAGCGATTCCACGTAGTACGAACCGCCCAATGGGTCAATAACATGGCAAATCTGAGATTCTTCCTGGACAATAATTTGTGTGTTTCTGGCTATTCGTGCTGAAAAATCGGTGGGCAGTCCAATGGCTTCATCAAAAGAATTTGTTTTCAGGGTCTGGGGGCCACCGAGAACTGCTG
>CAYNZI010000719.1:0-1794 GCA_964401565.1 uncultured Spongiibacteraceae bacterium | reverse complement strand
ACGAGGGGTTTTCTCTACAGCCAACTATTGCATGCCAGGCCTTGGAAATCTTGTTAGATAGCGCTGACGATGTGCCACAGTGTTTGGACATATATTGCCAGCCAGAGCAACAGGCGGAGGTGCTCAGTCTTATCCCAGACATGCTGCGCGGTCTTGTCGACTGGAAATTTGCGAATTATTGGCAGGTGATGTCAGAGGGATATGGTAATAATGAAAACAGTGCGATTAATTTACTACAAGGAGAGTTTGCGCCGAAACTGCCTTGGAAAAAATGGTGGCAAAGTTGGCGTACAGTGGCGGTGATACTGGTTGTAGTCACACTGATTCAAATTGTCGCCAGTTATGCGCAAATGACTGTTTTGGATGATCGGAATATGGCATTGCGCGCAGAGATCGAAAAGCATTATCGCAGTGCGGTGCCCAAAGGTGCTGTTATGGACCCTGAGCGTCAATTGCGTCGTAAAGTTAACGCGTTGAAAGGATCTACGGGTTCAAGTTTTGTATCATTATTGGTTCAAATAGGACCGGTATTGAAATCTATTGAAGGCATCAGTCTGCAAAGCCTGAATTATAGCGAGAAACAATCGGAATTCAGGATTACCATTCTGGCCCTCGGGTTTGATGACGTAGAAACGGTCCGTACCAATCTGGAAAAAATAGGATTGACCGCTGAGTTAACGGGCAGTAGTGCAGACGGCAGTAACACTCGGGCGCGATTGCGCATACGCGGTTGAGAAAAGAAAAATATCACGGGTAAATAGCTCCGTTTCCCGCAGTCAATATGTAGGTTAATTCTATGCAGCAGTGGTTCTACAGTTTGAAGCGACAAGAGCAGATTATGCTACTGCTAGGTGGCTTTGTGGTGTTTGCTTATTTACTCTATGTGTTACTACTACGCCCGATGTCGTTAGCGTCGGAGAGGTTGGAAACGCAAAATGAGACAGCGAGTCACAGCCTGGCAGTGGTTAAAATATTGTCGCAAGAGTATCTGGCGCTCAAGAGTTCTGGATCTGAAGTGGGCGGAAAGAAGAAAAATCTTACCCGGCTAATCGACGTGACAGTAAAAAATAATACACTGACGATGACTCGGTTTCAGCCGTCATCATCAGGTGACGTACAGGTTCGTTTTGAGAATGCAGTATTTGATCATATCCTGTCCTGGTTACATGAGTTGGAAACAGGCAACGGAATTATCATCAAGGATCTTTCTGTTACTAATGGTCCAGCAACCGGGTTGGTTAACGTGTCTGTGCGTCTTCGACAGGAAAACTAGCCGATGAAATGGTTTTTGATTGTATCTGTGACTGTGGTAATTATAGTCATGGTGGTCCTTGTGAGGTTACCTGCTAGCCTTGTTCCAATTATGTTGGCAGAAGTAGAGCAGAGAAATTTGTTATCACCCGAGTCGCCCAGACTTTTTCTACAGCAAACCAGCGGGACATTTTGGCAGGGTCAGGCGGCGGAGTCGATTATCGAAATGGACGGTGTGTCCGTGCCGTTAGGCGTCTTAAGCTGGGAGCTAAGTCCTCTTTCATTATTGCAATCAAAGCCAACGTTACAGCTATCGAGTTCGGCACCGAATCAAGAGCTTAGTGCAACCATTTCGATTGATAGGCAGGGGGAAGTTACTATCACCGCTATGGAAGGGCGGCTGCCGATTAGTGTTCTCGAACCCTGGTTTCCTATGCTGATCAGAGGGGATATTGCGTTTGTGATAGATCACTTGATCTTCAAAGCGGATAAACTACTTGCAGTTGATGGAGCATCCACAGAAAACAAAGTTGCTGTTAAACT
>CAYNZI010000718.1:0-1794 GCA_964401565.1 uncultured Spongiibacteraceae bacterium | reverse complement strand
CCAAAAGCTGTATCGTATTGAAACGAAAACCAAAGATGATCCACCTGCGCGCCGCTATGAAATACGGCAACGCGAAGCCGTTCCTATCATCGATAATAGAAAAATGGTTGGATAAAAGTTTTCTGACAGTGGTTCCATCAAGTCATTTAGGGACGGCACTGACGTACCTCAGCAACCAATGGGATCGATTAGTTACACAGACAATGGCGCTACCCGATCGGCAACAACGCCGCTGAACGTGCGATACGTCCGTTCACAATTAGTCGAAAAAATTGGACGTTAGCAAAAAGCCAGGCAGGCGCGACAGCAAGTGAAAATCTCTACAGTTTGGTTGAGACCGCTAAGGCCAATCGTCTAAACCTGTACGACTACCTGAAACATATTTTACTGAGTTTCCCAAGTGTACTGAGAAAGATGACATTGAGAAGCTGCTACCCTGGAACGCAAACCTTGGCTAGGGTGTAGTTGGTTTGGCGTTTACCATGATGTTGCGAAAATATATGCAAAAGATGGTCTGCTTCTGTGTGATGTTGGCGCGCATAAAATGTGGATGGCGCGTCACTACCATTGTGAAACACCTAACGGTTGTCGCATTCCTAATAGGTTTTGCTTTGCCTGGTGCTATAGCGGAAAGTCTTGTTGAGCCTGACCGAAAAATTATTGGTATTGCGGGCGATGCCGGTTTCTTAATGAATGTACAAGAAATGGAAACTGCTAGCCGCTTGAATAGCAACATCACCATAATGGTCTGGGAGGACAATGCTTATGGTTTGATTGCTTGGAGGCATTGGGCTCAATTCGGTAAACATACAGATCTATCATTTCAGAACCCCGATTGGAAATTGCTGGCTAAGTCTTTCAGGTGGCACTACAAATTCGTCAATGAAAGTGTCAGTTTGTCGGCAGCGCTAGAAAGTGCAGCCGCACACCGAGGGCTTAGCTTAGTGGTTGTGCCAATTGATTATCGTGAGAATAAAACGCTTACCCGGCGCTTGGGCGAGATAACGTGTACTATTTGGTCAAATTGGGGAAAAATAATGGATAAGTCACAAGAGCCAGCGCAAGCTGTCATTTAATCGAACAGAAAGCTCCTGGGTTTATCGCGCGGTAGAGAGGATTGATACAACAACATGTTTTGGCTCTATTCGTTCCTTAGGTCATAAGGGCGATGCTATCTTTCTTAATAGTGTATTTCCAATGCTTACTGTAGATGCACCAAACAAAGGGTTGCCTACAAGGTCACAGCCGTGCGTAAACACAGTGATAGTCTTGCAGGCAGTCTACTTAATCAGAATTTTGATCCAGTGGGGCCCAGCGAAATTTGGGTGGGGGATAATGTGATGGTCATTGGGGAGAGGTTAATAACGATTGCACCTACCGCACCAAAAGACGACAATAAAAGTCGGGTTATTGGTTTTTCGCAAATTTTTGCAAAAGGCCAGATAAAAATAGCTAATGAATCCCCCATAAAATTAGGAGAGAAATATGATTACAGCCCAACTGAAATGGGTAAAGCGAGTTGCGATAATCGTGGCCAGTGTATCTTTACTGGCTTGTACCGCCGGCATTCCGAAGCCTGTTATCGATTACAAACCGGATTACGCGTTCACGGCTATTAAAACCTATGCAATTACTACGTCGGAAACCGCGACAATGTCTGGACTGGTAAACGAGCGTGTTGGGAAGGCGATTGCCGATCAAATGGCACTACAGGGGATCAAGCCGGTTGCTGCCAACCAGGCTGACACGTTGGTAAAGTTTGTGGTACTCACTGAAGATAAGCAGGATATTCGT
>CAYNZI010000717.1:0-1795 GCA_964401565.1 uncultured Spongiibacteraceae bacterium | reverse complement strand
GGTCGCAGCGAATGCCCTCTTTCCGCCCTTTCTGACTAAGGCGGGCTACCGGCCCTTTGCGGACATCCACCATCTCATTCCGTGCTATGGCGCAGCTTTCCGAAAGCCGACGTTCGTTCGGCAAGCGGCATTTATTGTGGAATTGGAACCAAAAAGATCTTCGCGGTCTTGTGCCGAAGGACCGGTTAGTAGATTGGATCCCCCGCCTGGTTGGCTAGCTAGTTAAACGGTAGGTCAATTCAGCAGCTTCATAGCTCAAGTCTAAGTGATGAGTATCTATAGGGGACGAGCAGAATTTTATCTCCTGCACTGGAGTACTTGCCTGCATTGTAGACCTCTACTTCCGCATAACAAAGTTGAACATCAGGGTTTTCCAAACCATATACCCCACAACCAAGCGTGGACAGCTTGGTATTTAACGGCACTATTATGGTGTTTTGATCCGGTCGGCTCTCCACAATTATTTTCAAAGAAGTAACGACTGCTAGCGGACTTTTTGCTGAAAAATCAAACTCCGTCGTCACATTGTCAAAATGCCTTACAATGTAGTCGCGAAGTTGGAGATTACGCTCATAGATAGCTGGAGAAACCGACTCACCAAGCGGAACCATACCAAGTGAAATATTTGACGGCTCATATGCATCGATGGCTGCAATTGCGCGATGATGCTCAATGCCTGCTAAAATCACTAAATGTGTGCTTTTACGCGATATCATATCGCCAGGATAGCGCCATTGGCCGCTTGGCCTTAACTTGCAGCGCTTTGAGAAAATCGGTTGCGGATTCGCCCAAAATGTACGTCGGGCGTTTGTCATCAATCGTAACCATGCCTGCCTTGATCCAGCGCCGAACGGTTTGTTCGGTAACCCCTGTTTCTTCTGCCAGCTCAGCAACGGAATATGTTTGGTTTTTCCTAATCCGGCGGATGTTGTAGCGCTTTGCCATTAGGTCTCGCCGCCACCGGATTCAATTTTTTGAGCTTCCGCCCACGAGTTCAAATCCGAACCGTGGTAGATTATTTTGCGTCCTAAACGATAGAATGTAGGGCTTCGTCCGTAGTGGCGCATTTGTGCTTGTTTAGTTTTTGATCCCAGAAGTGCGAGAATTTCGGGGTCAGTCGGTTGATAGTGCCGGGTTTCGTCGAAGAGTTGTGCCATTTCCGCCAATCCTATTTTGAATACTATTGGCTTTGACTGTGCTTGCTATAATTTGTTTTGGTAACCTTGGAATTAGCCCGAAATGCCCACCTGAAATCTGATCAAAATGCCCAAATTATGCAGGTTTTGGGCACTTATTTTTGGGCATAAATCGCATCCATTTCTGTGCGCAGATGCCTTTGCACTGAACTTCGACTCAAGGTTTTACCGAACTTTCTTTCGGCAAAGACAATCAACCCAAAAATACAGCTTTCTCTTCCATCCGGAATTTTTTCTTCTTGCACCAGTGTATTTAAGTAGCTTTTGAGAACTTCCCAATCGACTATGTTCGGACGTCCTCTCTTTCGGTTAAACTTGGGAGAAGCCGTGTCTGCAGTCTCATAGTATCCTCCGACTCTTACAACGGAAGTTGAAACACCTTGTTGCAACAATACAGATCGGTTTTTTATGATATCGGACGTGCGCAATCTGAGAGAAACAAATTTAGTTTTGCCAATCATCAACTCGTTGAGATTCCAATTAAAATTCAGCCCAAACTCTGATCCAGGAACTTTAACAAACTGCGCTGCAGCCTCATATTCGTTGTTATCAGAAAGCACGTCCCATTTATGAAAATTTATTGCCTCTGCAACAATTCC
>CAYNZI010000716.1:0-1799 GCA_964401565.1 uncultured Spongiibacteraceae bacterium | reverse complement strand
GTCCTGCCACGGCCCGGTGGTGAAGGTAAAGCGATTCGACTGTCACAACCGCCCCGCCCCAACCTGCCCATCTACTTGGCAACATTGGGACCTCTGTCCCTGAAGTTGACTGGCGAACTCGCTGATGGCTGGCTTGGGACATCATTTATTCCGGAACACGCCGAGGTTTTCTTCGCGCCAATGCGGGAAGGTGCTTTGAAAGCCGGTAGAAAATTTGAAGACATTGATATACAAGTCGGTGCCAGTATTGAAGTGGGTGACCATGTTGAGGAAATGATTTTGGCGAGAAAACCGGGTATGGCTTTCGTGCTGGGTGGTATGGGCTCTGCAGACACAAATTTCTACAATGACGCATTTGCTCGTTCCGGGTACCGCGATGTTGCTGAAGAAGTCCAACAGCTATGGGTGAGTGGCAAGCGCGATGAGGCAATTAGTCGGGTACCTGACGAGATGATTCTAAAAACCAATCTTATTGGGACGCCGCAGATGATAAGAGACAGACTGTCCGATTATCAACAAGCGGGAGTAACGACTTTACGGCTGGGAACGGTCGGAACAACGCTGGGCGAAAAAATTGAGCAGCTGGATCAGGCAATGGATTTACTGGGTAAAAAACGAGCATTATGAAAATAATTTACATAAAGTATGGATTTTATCTATATGATTTATATGGAGTAAATAAATTTTGTGGTTAGCGCTGGGGCCCATGATTTCGATTGGACTAGCTGCCCAGCTTACAGAGAATCAATCGTTTGGTGTTTTTTAGGGAATTTAACCGGCCGTTGTGCCTCCTAGTATGTTCCCGTGTTTTATTGTCCGTGATATCCTCTCGTAATCCTACCCGGCAGCCAGGGTACTGGAATTATCGACAATGGTACTGCTCAAACAAAACTAAACGCTGCTGAGATACTGATATGATCAAGTTCTGCCGACACGTCCTCGTTAAAGGCACTGCAAGTCTTTGTAGTGTGCTTTTGGTTTCCTCCACCGTTCTGGCGACGCCGTCCAGTGATGCGCCGATAACGTTTAACCAGGACCAGTCAAAAACGGCGATAGAAATTATTTCCAAGCTCGGTAACCGTCATTACAGTTCACAGCTATTTGACGACCAGTTGTCATCAAGCTTTTTCGACAATTATCTAAAAAGACTCGATGGCAACAAGAGCTTCTTTCTTCAGTCTGACATTAGGGCATTTGAACAATACCGTTATCGTCTTGATAATACCTTAGCGAAAGGTGATCTGGAGCCTGGCTATATTATTTTTAACCGTTACCAACAACGGTTAATCGCGCGGCTTTCCGGCATTGTAGAGAACCTACCTGAAATGGTCGCTACGATGGACTTCACTCTCGATGAGCAGCTTGAGCTGGAACGTAAAGAAGACCCATGGCCTGTCGATACACAACAAGCGGATAACTTGTGGCGGAAAATTATCAAAAGTCGTGTTGTAAGCCTCCGAATTGCGGAAAAGCCGGAGGAAGAAATAGTTCCCCTACTTCAAAAACGGTATCAGAATCAGCTAAACCGGGTGATGCAATCTAATTCCGAAGATGCGTTTCAGGTATACATAAATTCAATGACAGCCTTGTACGACCCACACACTAATTATTTGTCCCCTACGACGTCAGAAAACTTCAATATAAATATGAGCTTGTCGCTTGAGGGAATTGGTGCGGTACTGCAAACCGAAGATGAATTTACCAAGGTGGTCAGGCTGGTACATGCGGGTCCCGCCGATAAACAGGGCCAATTACAGCCATCTGACAAGATTGTTGGCGTTGCACAGGGAGATAGCGAA
>CAYNZI010000715.1:0-1804 GCA_964401565.1 uncultured Spongiibacteraceae bacterium | reverse complement strand
CCCCAAATGGATGGTCTGAGTGTTCTTGAAGCCTGGCGACGGGACGGGCGTGATATGCCTGTTTTGATATTAACTGCCCGTGATCGCTGGAGTGACAAGGTTCAGGGAATTGATGCCGGTGCTGATGATTATGTGGCTAAACCATTTCATATGGAAGAAATTCTGGCCCGTGTTCGCGCGTTAGTGCGTCGGGCTGCCGGCCATGCATCAAATGAAATTGAAATTGGAAGTGTGCGCATGGATGTGGGGGCGGGCCGTGTTACAGTTGATGGCCAGGCGCTACGGCTGACATCTCACGAGTTTCGTTTGCTTGCCTATTTGATGCATCACAAGGGAAAAGTTATCTCCCGCACGGAACTGACCGAGCATCTTTATGATCAGGATTTTGATCGGGATTCAAATACTATTGAAGTTTTTGTCGGGCGACTGCGCAAGAAGCTCCCTGATAATTGTATTGAGACCGTGCGTGGTCTGGGCTACCAGATCAACGAAAGCTGATGCAAAAGGGATCGATTGCTGCGCGGCTTTTTGGGCTTTCTGCCGCTTGGTTGATAGTGGCGCTTATCGCAACGGGCTTGCTGCTGACGGATTTATATTCACGGGCGCTGGATCGCTCGCAGATTGATACCATAAACTTTAATCTTGAAACCCTTGTTGCACGTATTCTTGAAGCGGGGACACCTGAAGCATTGGGTGTTGAGGCTTCAGATCCACGGTTTAACCGCCCCGCTTCAGGATGGTATTGGCAAATTTCTGATAGTCAGGGGGGGCTTTTCAATCTCTCAAATTCTCTTGTGGGGAGCGAAATACCCGAAATTTCCGTTCCTTTTGATGTTCAGAACACCAGAACGGAGATTGCTGTCGATAGTTTTAACACGCGCGTGCGTGTGATTGAACGCAAAGTAACAATTCTGGATTTGGAATTGATCATTTCTGTAACCGGTAACATGGATGATATAGCGGACCTGACAGGGCAGTTTCGGGGGCAGACCTTCATTGTATTAGGCGCAATCGGGGCGATGTTGGCTATAATGAGCGCAATTGTTGCACGGGTTGCACTGCGACCGGTTGGCAAACTTGCACGTGCGATTGAGGAGGTACGTTCTGGTGACGCGCAAAAGGTTGAAGGTAATTATCCGCGAGAATTAATGCCCCTGGCTGACGAACTTAATGAATTGTTGCGTTCAAATACCCAGATTGTTGAACGGGCAAAAAGCCAGGTTGGTAATTTGGCCCATGGACTAAAAACCCCCCTTGCAGTTTTAAGAAATGAAGCTGCCGGAAAAACCGGTACGTTCTCCAAAGTTGTGCGTATGGAGATTGAAAAGATGAATATGCAGGTCAAAACCTACCTGGATCGCGCCCAAATGTCTGCACGATCAGCGATAATCGGTAATCGAACCGATGCCACAAAAGTTGTAAAAACCCTGGTGCGCGTGATGCAAAAGCTTCATCCTGAACGCAAAGTTTCCCTGGATTTGAATGCAGGTGATAATATCTGGTTCAGGGGAGAAGAAGGGGACCTGGAAGAAATGGTTGGAAATCTGTTGGACAATGCCTGCAAATGGTCCAAAGGCAAGGTAAAGGTGAGTGTAGAGAAAAAAATAGTTGAACGTCAAAATATGGTCGTTTTAACTATTCAGGATGACGGGCAGGGGCTGAATGAAGAAGAGGCAAAAGCTGTTCTTCGACGCGGCGTCAGGTTGGATGAAAAAGTCTCCGGAAGTGGGCTTGGTTTGGATATTGTGAAAGAAATTGTAGAGAAAACAATTGATATAGTTTACAAATTGTCTTTTGGATATGA
>CAYNZI010000714.1:0-1804 GCA_964401565.1 uncultured Spongiibacteraceae bacterium | reverse complement strand
GTGGTGGTATGGGGCACTGATAGGTGTGATGGTTGTACTCATTCGCGTGGTTAATCCGGCTTTCCCTGAAGGGATGATGCTGGCCATTCTGTTTGCCAATTTGTTTGCCCCGCTTATCGACCATTTTGTTGTGCAAGCTAACATTAAACGGAGGCTCGCCCGTGGCTAAGAAGGAAACTACATCAAGAACTATCGTTGTAGCGCTGGTTCTTTGTATTGTTTGTTCGCTGGTGGTGTCCAGCGCAGCGGTATTGCTGAAAGACAAACAAAACGCTAATAAAAAGATTGATCGCTATACGAATATCCTCGCCGCTGCTGGCATGTTGCAAGCAGAAGCTGATATCGAAGAACAGTTTAATAATCTGGTGATTTCCCGTGTGGTGGATCTTAACAGCGGCCTGTTTACTAACGAAGTGAATGCAGAGGGCTTTGATCAATTGCGGTCTTCTAAAGTTAGAGATATGTCGACGAATTTAACGAGTGATGAAGATATCGCTAAAATTTCTCGCCGCGAAAACTTTGCTTTGGTCTATTTGGTTGAAACCGATGGCGAATTGAGCAAAATCATACTTCCGGTTCGGGGTTATGGTTTGTGGTCGACATTACATGGATATCTGGCACTGGAAAACGATGCTGAAACAATCGCCGGTTTAGGTTTCTATCAGCATACAGAAACACCGGGGTTAGGTGGTGAGGTTGATAACCCGAAGTGGAAAGCGTTATGGCCGGGCAAGAAAGTCTATAAAGACGGTCGTGTTGAAATTCAACTGATTAAAGGCTCTGTCGATTCCTCTTCTGCATCTGCTGATTACCAAATTGATGGTTTGGCCGGTGCAACGTTGACCAGTAAAGGCGTCACTAACTTAGTGCGTTTTTGGCTGGGCGAGCAGGGATTTCAAAAGTTCCTTAACAACTTACGTTTAGGGGAGGCAGGCTAATGTCTACAGTTAAAGACTCATTAATCGATCCGATTTTTAAAAATAATCCAATCGCGTTGCAAGTGCTGGGTATTTGTTCAGCTCTTGCGGTGACATCCAGTTTGAAAGTGACGCTGGTTATGGCACTTTCGGTAACGGTTGTGACCGGGTGTTCCAATTTTTGTATATCACTCATTCGTAATCAAATTCCGGGCAGCATTCGAATTATTGTCCAGATGGTTATCATCGCGTCGTTGGTAATCGTTGTTGACCAATTACTGAAAGCCTATTTTTATGACATCAGTAAGCAATTATCGGTTTTTGTTGGTTTGATCATTACCAATTGTATTGTTATGGGCCGGGCTGAAGCGTTCGCAATGAAAAACCCGCCAATCCCCAGTTTCCTCGATGGTATTGGCAACGGTCTCGGGTACAGTGCAATCTTGGTTGCTGTTGCTGTTGTACGAGAATTGTTTGGAGCGGGTAAGTTGTTCGGCATAGAAATACTACCATTGGTTAATGACGGTGGTTGGTATCAACCCAATGGGTTGCTGCTGGCTCCACCTAGTGCTTTCTTCCTTATCGGCTTTTTTATCTGGGCATTGCGTTCCTGGAAAAAAGACCAGGTTGAAGTGCCAGAATTAGCCATTACTGAAAACACTAAAGCTCAGGAGGCTGTGTAATGGAGCATTATCTGAGTCTTTTTGTCAGCGCCATATTTATTAAAAATATGGCACTGAGTTTGTTTCTGGGTATGTGTACTCTGCTTGCGCTATCCAAAAAGATGAATGCAGCGATAGGCTTAGGTGTTGCGGTCATTGTTGTGTTGTCGATTACAGTTCCGGTTAACTACCTGATCTATACTTATCTATTGCGCGAAGGTGCAT
>CAYNZI010000713.1:0-1807 GCA_964401565.1 uncultured Spongiibacteraceae bacterium | reverse complement strand
GGGTTCGAATCCCTTCGGCTCCGCCACTACATCTTGATTTATCATTTAAAAACAGTGACTTGGTGAGTATATTCAACCCATCGTCCCCCAATCCATCCGCCAAATATTTCTGTTGCCTTCCGATTCTTTAAGGGCAAGGATGGGCTCATCGTCTGGCCATAACAGAGTGCTGTCTCATGAGAACAATTGGATTGAGAGCTAACCCTAGGGGATTGGTCTTCGCAATTTACTGTGGGGACACCAGCTCTTTTTTGAATGTTGAGAAAATCAACATACCAGCTTCATTCGAGAAGCCAGACGGCCTAAAGTTTCTGAGAAACAACCTTTTAGACGTTCTGAATGAATTCGAAGTGCAGCGTGCTGGCATCCGATTGGCGGAGCCTACAGCGCGAAAACCTAGTTTTGCGCGGATACAAATAGAAGGTGTGGTGCAAGAGGCGTTCGCTAGCAGCGATCTAGTAAGCTACTTCGTTGGCCCAATTGCTACAATTGAGAGGCTCTTGGGAATTGATAGGGGGGGCTTCAAGCCCATGATTGCCGGAACCAATACACTTGAAATCGAAAATTGGGAAAACATGAGTGCAGACAATCGTGAAGCGATGCTTGCTGCTATGGGGGCTCTCAATGCTTAAGCCAGTTCATCAAGCACAGCTTCATTTTGAATTGCTTGAAGAGATTGGTCTTGAGGGAAAAAACTCGAATGTTTTCAGGGCGCGGGATGAACAACTTGGTGCCGACCTAGCTATTAAGCGATTGCCTAAAGCTAAGATGCATTCAGTTGACGAATATTTTGTGGAGTCTCAGGTTTTATATGCTGCCGCACATCCAAATGTCGTGCAGGTGCAATATGCATGCTTTGATGATGAGTTCGTCTACATCGCTTTACCGATACAGAAATTCGCCGACTATTGGGAGCTTATTCATGAATATGAAGATCAATAATAGTCCAAAAAATATATCACGCGTGCGCAAGTTAGAACTAAAGAAGCAATCGCAAAGAGCCTGAACGTAAAATCCTTCAAGTCGCCTCAAGATCGAAAAAGCTTGACGCCGAACATGGGTTGCAGTGGATATTTGACGTTTTCTAATGGCAGGGCCAAAAAACAGAGATAGCAAAACTTGACGCTTCGCCTTCAGCAGATGACACAATTATCTAAAACCTCTCGTCATTAAAATACATCTCAAGTTCCTTTCGGCTGAAAATGTAGCGGTACTTGCTAATAAAAAGCAGATTCGCTTGGTTCTCGCACCAATCAATCTCAAACCGTTTGCGCTGGTATGTCCTTTGCCACATGCCCTTGGGTTTTGGTGCTACCCAATGCGCAGTTCCCGGTTCGCCGCCCAGCGCCATGCGTAGTTTATTGGCACGGCGCAACATACGGTCATAGCGGGCCTCTGACTGGCTTGAATAGGCGATGCTGTAACAATGCCGACAGAGGAAATACTGTCCCCCAGAGAACAGCTTGACCACCCGTCGTCCGCAAAGCCGACCATTCACCACGCCGGGGCAAATGAAATAGGGACGTTTATTGCCAAAGTTGCAATCTGTGTGGGTGATGCCAATGATTTCGGTTATTTGTTCCCAGTCGCCGCCTTGCTGCCTGACACGGTAATCTAGGACAAACTGGCTTTCCTCTGCCCGGTATCCAATCCGGCCCACTTCCTCGCCATCACGCGACCAAATCCAATTGCCGCATCTGCCGGGATGAAGGCAGCCCTCGCGGTGCAGGCGGTTCACGTCTAAAGAACGGCAAAGGGTCATGTATTGCCCTTCATCAGATCGCTTGCCCTTGGCTCTTGCACTCTT
>CAYNZI010000712.1:0-1809 GCA_964401565.1 uncultured Spongiibacteraceae bacterium | reverse complement strand
ACGGGTACCGACAGTTTTTCTAAGCGACGCAGTGGGCCTTTAATGGCCTCAATATTATCCATAAATGCGGCTTCGTCACCCGGTGCGGCACTTAGTAAGTCATTCAAATCACCGCCGGCAAAAAATGTCTTTTTCGCTGAAGCAATGATCACACCCGACAAACCTTGTTCGGCTTCAATACGGGTTACAGTTTCAGCCATTGCGTCACGGTATTCACTATTCATAGCATTGACCGGACCAGTTTGGTTCATGGTTACCGTTACAATGCCATTGGCGTCTTTCTCGTACTTAAATACACTCATGATTCTCTTTCCTAAATTTTGTCGTTGATCGTCTTTCAGTAATGGATTTTCATTGATTCGAAAGCGACGCTTATACACGCTCAATAATGGTTGAGATACCCATGCCACCACCGACACACAAGGACAGCATGGCGCGCTTCAAACCGCGACGTTCTAATTCGTCCAGCATGATACTTACCAGCATGCCACCGGTGGCGCCAAGAGGGTGGCCCATAGCGATAGAGCCGCCGTTTACATTGGTGATCTCGTGGCTAATATCCAGTTCTTTCATGTAGCGCATGGCCACAGAAGCGAAAGCTTCATTGATTTCCCAAAGGTCGATGTCAGAGGCTTTTAAACCGGCTTTTTGCAGTGCTTTTTTAGCGGCAGGTGCCGGGCCTGCCAACATAAGGATTGGGCAGGTCGACAGAACGGCGGTTGAAACGATACGACCGCGCGGTATTAACCCTAAATCTTTACCGGCTTTTTCACTACCAATTAACACGGCAGAAGAGCCGTCCACAATTCCCGAAGAGTTCCCGGGTGTGTGAACGTGGGTGACTCTATCCAGCGTATTGTATTTTTTCAGAATGATATCGTCGAAACCTACCGCGCCCATACCATCAAAGGATGCCTTAAGGTTACCCAGACCTTGTAGCGTACTGTTAGGTTTTATGAAGTCATCTTTTTCCAAAATGGATAAGCCGTTTTTATCCAAAACGGGCATGATTGACTTGTCGAAGTATCCGTTATCGCGAGCATGGGCGGCGCGCACTTGGGACTCGAGAGCGAAGGCGTCAACATCTTCACGGCTGTAACCGTCCAGGTTGGCGATCACGTCGGCTCCTATACCCTGAGGAACAAAGCCGGTTTTAAATTGAAAGGCCGCGTCGCCAGCCATGGCGCCACCGTTAGAGCCCATTGGCACGCGGGACATTGACTCAATACCACCGGCAACGACTAGGTCTTCCCAGCCAGACGCGATTTTTTGCGCGGCAATATTGACGGCTTCTAGGCCTGAGGCGCAAAAGCGGTCCAGCTGAACACCTGGTACCGACTCATCCCAGCCAGCATTTTGTACAATCATCTTGGCGACATCTGATCCTTGCTCGCCGACGGGTCCGACACAGCCCATAACGACGTCGTCAACGTAGGAAGTATCCAGATCATGGCGTGCCTGCAATCCCTTGAGTAGGCCTGCCCCCAAGTCGATTGGCTTGACTTCATACAGGCTTCCGTCTTTTTTACCTTTGCTGCGTGGGGTACGCACGGCATCGTATATATAGGCGTGATGAGTCATCGTATGTCTCTCTGTTGTTGGCGATTTAGGAACTTCTGTCCTAGCTTTAAATAAAGATGACCGCATTGTGCGCTCTTAATCTTTTGGTAACCATGGCATAGACATTCAACAAAATAGGCATTATCTTACATTTTTGGTTTCGAAAATTTTGACTTTACACGTGGGAAATTTTTATGCAGGGGATAACAATAGCGCCTATATTCGTCAAGGGATTACTGGAAGGCACTG
>CAYNZI010000711.1:0-1810 GCA_964401565.1 uncultured Spongiibacteraceae bacterium | reverse complement strand
CTGCGCCACATCAATGACCGGATATATCGAACGGTGGGCACAAGGTGCATCGCAGTCGACAAGTACGGTGACGTTAATTCCTCGGACGCCGCAACAGTTAGCGGGATTGAAAATATTACCGGCGAACTATAGCGATGCAATAGGTGATATTTCATTCGATCTGACTGTCGAACCTGAACTCATGTATTTATTGAATACCTATTGTTCAGATTGCCACTCAAGTACAGCCGCGTCACCCCAGTCCCCCTATTTTGCCAGTGACAACCCGACCATCGCCTATGCGGCTATGTCAGGTAAGGTCGATTTGGCGAATCCCGGAAATTCAAGATTCGTTGTTCGGTTGGAAGACCGGCACAATTGTTGGACAACTGATTGTAACGCCGATGCTCAGGTGATCGAAAATGCTATTACTCGATTGGCAGCAGATTTGCCAGAGGTAAATGTCGACGAAAATCTCGTTATGAGTAAAGCACAAATATTGGAAGAAGATGGCATCATCGCCAGTGGCGGTGGCCGTTACGAAAGTGATGTTATAGCGAAGTGGGAGTTTCGCGAAGGCGAGGGGAATCAGGTTGCGGATACCAGTGGTGTGCAACCGGAAATGCCACTTACGGTGCTGGGAGAATTTGAGTGGTTTGGAGGTTGGGGTGTGCGACTTGAAAATGGCCGTGTTCAGGCTGCCGTTAGCGGCAGTACCAAACTACACGAGCACATTGCCGTAGCGGGTGAATTCACTATTGAAGCCTGGATTGCTCCAAACAACGTCACGCAAGAAGACGCCTGGATTGTTGGGTATGCCAGTGGGCCTGAAAGCCGTAATGTCTTGCTGACACAAACGTTATATAACTATGATTTTTACAACCGAAGTTCAACCAACGCAGAAAGTAGCGGTGGCCCAGCTACATCGACAGATGATGCTGACGAGGTGGCTCAAGCCAGTTTGCAGCACGTTGTTCTTACATACGACCCAATTAATGGTCGGAAAATTTATGTGAACGGCCTGGATACGGGAGTGGTTGACGAGCAGGGTCCTGGTACGTTGTCCAATTGGAGTAGTGCTTTCGCATTGGTCATGGGTAACGACTTTTCAGGATCGTCACCGTGGCAAGGCGTCATTAGAATGGTCGCCATTCACGGACGCAGTTTAACGCAGGAACAAATCCTTCAGAATTATGATATCGGTGTCGGGCAGAAATATTTCCTGATGTTTAGTATTTCAGATTTATTGCCGCAGGAAGATGCCTGTCGTAGTGTCGATGCGCAAAATACGCCAATTGACTACTGCTACATTGTCTATGAAGTGGGTCAATTCGATTCCAGCAGCTATTTGTTCAGTGCGCCTCGATTTGTCAATATCAATCCAGACCAGCCCGATGCCGATATAGATTTTGTTTTGAAGGGAATTTACCTGGGAATTAATGGCCAGCTAGCGAGAACAGGCCAGGGCTTTGTCAACGTCAGTGCAGCGATCAGTGGCAATCGTTTTACCATCGAAGATGAGCCCTTACAACAGGCTGGCACGATCGTGCCATTGGAAAATGGTCCTGAGAACGATGTGTTCTTTCTCGCATTTGAAGAAATCAATGGTGAAGTGGATCAAACCACAGACCCCGTGCCCGGTGTTTTCTCCTATAGTTATCCGAACGAAGGATATTCTCGTGTCGGCATGCGTACCTTTGATGAAGTGAACCAGACATTTTCCTGGGTGACCGGTATTCCCATCGATAGTAATACGGTTAGTGCGGTTACCGGAAAAACGGTAAGCCAGACCTTTGACACGGTGCGTCGTTCGCTGGCATCAGTGCCAGAT
>CAYNZI010000710.1:0-1817 GCA_964401565.1 uncultured Spongiibacteraceae bacterium | reverse complement strand
GTAAAGGGAGTGTTCGCTTTAAGGCTTTCACTGCACCGGCATGGGGGTACTACCCAGCAGATATACGCTACTGCCCTCCTCTGCCCTCATGGAGATTTTGTCGAGCACTTCGTGTAATCCAGAGTCGACTTCAGCGCGCTCGCCACCCGGCGCTCGCTAGAATTGGTTAAGCAAATTAGGCGCTTTCGTCATGTATCGAATAACGAAGCTAACGCATAGTGAACACCAGAAAGGTTTCACTGTTTGATTCCGACCACATTCGCTTAACCAATTCTAGCGAGCGCCGGATGAGCACTGCAACATAGTGCGTCGAGCTTTTTCTCTGTGGCATCGTATTCCTGTGCAATACCGGCCTTTTAGGGCAGATCTTCGGCACCAATCATTGGGAAAAGGCGCGACCTTTTGAGCCGCCCTGCCCTGGCGTGTTTATGCTTTAGCTTAAGGTGAATTCTATGATCTTCGCAACCAGTGCACTCCTCCGGTTAGAAATGCATACAAATAGGTTAAAAGAAAGGCAAGGGCAATATAGATTGTAGTGGGCGGCAGTAACCACGAAGTGATGAGTAAAATATTCACCAATACTACTGACGATGCTGACCGAGCCTGGCTTCGTATCATTGTGCTCATTTTAAATGGAACAGACATTGAGATCGCATTCATCAGGAAAATAGGAATGATTAAATATTCGGCGTCAAAATCAAAAATAGTAGATAAGAGCAGGCCAAACAATAAATGACGCATAAGCTCGTTGGTAGGTGAACCGCCAGCGGGTTGTTCGGGGTTAAGCCTGGAGGTTGCACGAAGTATAATTGTGGCGGCAGCAATGGCGCTTACGCCGAGCACAACACCGCCAAAATGGGCACCTACGGCCAATGCCAATGCAACATGGGCAACAGCATCACAGACATTATCGAGATCTGCACCAAAACGGCTACGAATATTGAGTTTGGCAGCTAAAATGCCATCGAGGTCATCCATCACGTTATTGAAAATAATCAACGGTATCAGGTAACGATAACCGTCCTCAAAATACAGCAACAACAAAGGTAGCACACCCAATATTGAGGTGATGTTTGCTGTATTTTTGTAAAGGTATGTGCGTGGGGAAGTCATCGTGTTATGAACTAGCTGCCTCAAAAATGAACACTATCTTGTAACTGGTCTCGAAAGCTTGGAACCAGTGGTCAGGCAGCAATTGTGGGTGGAACACAGGGGAATAATAGTTCGGCTTGATGCAAATCTGCCACAGTATCGATTTCATACCACTGGTTCTTGTCAAAGAAAACAGCATCAAATGCGAGAGTTCCGTCGCTTACCATGTCAGCAAATACAGCCTCATAATAGCCTCCCAGGCGCTTATCCGCGATATAGCGACCCAATCGGGAGATAACTTTTTGCCAACTTTGCAAAGATAGGCTGTAAATATTTACCGTTTTGTAGTTGGGGCTGTTAAGGGTGTCACCTTTAGTATGAAATGCCGTAACACTGTTTTCGTTATTGAGCTCAACGGTTGTGCCGTTCATCCAGGGCAGGAGTTGAGAAATGGCGATTTTGTTGGGCGTTAGCATGTCGTTTAGCATGGAGGCGTGAAAAATCAGATCGCTTTCTATTAGTACAAAAGGTTCCTGAATAGCCTGTCGAGCCAGCCACAGGGAATAAATATTGTTAGTTGTTTGATAGTCTGGGTTGAAGATGTAATCAACGTGTATATCAATGGCATTTCTTTGAAGGAATTCACGGATACGATGATCCAGATACCCTGTTACCACAACCAATCGTTTAATGCCTTGCGAGCGAAGGTTATCTATCAAACGCCC
>CAYNZI010000709.1:0-1818 GCA_964401565.1 uncultured Spongiibacteraceae bacterium | reverse complement strand
ATGGTTGAGAATTTAGTGATACTCAATCTTCCCCACCCGAATGGCATGGCGCGCGAACTTGCTAACAATAAAACTCAACAACAAAACAGCAGTTATGCCCGTACTTTCATTGAGGGGAAGTCCACCGATCCTAATATTCTGTTCGGCGGCCCAATGAACCCTCAATCTCTAGCTGGCTGGGTTAGCGATCCCGGCGCAAAGAAGGAATATGAAGACGCATTTAGTCGATCTTACTTTGACGGAATGCTGGCCTATTACAAACAAAACTACCCACGAGCTGATGACAGCTCAGCCGCTCCACCCCCCGCGCCACAGTTAACAATGCCTGTACTGGTTTTCCACGGATTGAAAGACACCGCCTTGCATTCTAACGGTTTAAACAATACCTGGGATTGGATCGATGCCGATACAACAATAGTAACTGCCCCCAATGCCGGCCATTTTGTACAGCAGGACGCCGCCGAACTAGTCACGTCTACATTAAAGTGGTGGCTGAAGGCCAGACAATAGTGCCTGCCAACTCAAGGAGTATCGATGCCGCTCATCGCTAACACCCCTGAACCGCCTTATTACGCGGTGATTTTCACCTCTCATCACACTGAGGGCGATAAGGGTTATCGTGACATGGCCTCTCGAATGGTTGACCTCGCCGCCAAGCAAACGGGGTTTTTGGGCATAGAGTCTGCCAAAGACGATATGGGAATTACTATTTCATATTGGTCAGACATCAACTCAATTAAGCGATGGAAGGCGAACCTTGAGCACCTGGAGGCACAGCGGCGCGGACATGAGCAATGGTATTCGTCATTTAAGGTACGTATTTCAAAAGTTGAACGCGATTACGGTACCGCCCAGCCTGGCAGTGCTTAACACTTAGAACAACTTATAATTTACCCGACGGCAGATCAAGAATGGTTCGCTGCTGTTGCTGCTCATTAACGCTTATGGTTTTCTCGCCATCGGTAATTGACCAGAACCAACACTGCTCTTTACCCACCTGTTCGGTCAATGGTGAAATAGTGATGGTTAATTCACGAGACGGATCTACCGTGAAGGGTTCAGGCAAAGGAAATAAAATTTGATCCCAATGGGTGGGCATATCATTCGGGCCCGTACCAAATATGACTCCTTGGCTTAATTCTGTGCTGAACCAACCGCATAAGGCATAAATATCAGCCTGTCTATCGGGCTTGATCGTGCCAGAAAACACCCTAGGAGTGTCGGCCTTGCTGATGCTATGCATATTCAGTGAACCCAAATGAGCGGTGTTTTTCAATAGGCTATCGGGGTCCAACGTCACTAAATCAGTTTGATGAAAGGGTGCATCGGCTATCGGCGAAAAATCAATGTCATAGGGACTCCCCTGCAGAAAAGATAAGTCGTCGAGTAGGTCCTCATCAAAAACCAGCCCGGCATGAAGACTTACTTCTGCAGGAATCATAACGCCATCTTTAGCCAGATAACGATCCCGTATCGTCAGCAAAGGCTCGAGCATGGCCTCGTAAAACAAACAATGTCCCATCCACTCCGAGACAATCACATCCACTTTTTCATCCAACTGCAGCGACTGGTCATCATCATGGTAAAAATCGATGTTATCGAAACCATTTTGTTGAGCAATATCCTTTGCTGTTTTTATAAAGGGTGAGCGATCGACGGCTATCACCTTTTTAGCGCCTGCTCGCGCTGCAAACATGGCTAAAATACCGGTGCCACACCCAAAATCTAAAACAGACTGCTCGGGGCCGACCACGTTGCCAATAGACTTCTCGTAGGCATCGGTACGAACCACATCCTGCAGCATCACTTTATGCATCG
>CAYNZI010000708.1:0-1829 GCA_964401565.1 uncultured Spongiibacteraceae bacterium | reverse complement strand
CACATCAATATTTGCCAACCCTAAATCTGCATCTAGCAGCGCCACTCGACGCCCCATATTAGCTAGGGAAACACTCAAATTTATAGAAATATTGGATTTTCCAACGCCGCCTTTGCCGCCGGTAACCGCTATCACTTGTACAGGATGACTACTACTCATTACCTGGATAAACTCCTCATCACATTAGCAAAATATGGCTCTGGTCAAGATTGCATTGCAAACATTCCTTGATTCGGAACGCCCTGCATCACAACTGGCATTGTACACGAACAAAAGTCTATATAGTTGTAAACCACTAAAACTACACAGCTTATGCCGTCATCGATTGGTCACTCTCGCGACGAGAGGTCAGCGCGGCTAATTCACCAGCCATCGACTCATCATCTGTCCTGCTGTGCCTGGCCAGATCAATGGCCTCTCGAACGAGCTGACTCGGTTGCGCGACCAATATATCACTGGGAATTGCCTGGCCGTTGGTGCGGTAAGCAACGGGTAATGATTTATCAATAACCACCGTTAGAGCGCCACCCAAACTCATCGTTTCGTCCAATTTCGTCAACACACATTGATTCATATTGTCAGTTTTATACGTGTGGTAAGCAGCCCTCACAACATCTGACTGACTAGTGGTAGGTATTACTAAAATGGACTGCACTCTATCACCCAGCTCACTGAGTGAAGACAATTGACTTTTCAATCTGGCGTCCTGTCGATTCAGGCCTGCGGTATCAATAAGAACCAGAGACTTGTGCCGTAATGAATGTAAAACCCGCTCCAGGCTATTGTTTTTATCGACAATACAAACCGGCACTTTAAGAATTCGACCAAACGTGCGAAGTTGTTCATGAGCCGCTATCCGCATTGTATCTGTTGTCACAAGGGCTACATTTTCAGGGCCGTGCTCAAGCACGTAGCGCGTCGCTAACTTCCCAATCGTTGTTGTTTTTCCGGCACCAGTGGGCCCGACAAATGCAAACACTCCCCCGAGACCAACCACGTCGCTCCCGACTATCGGCAAGCGCTTTGACAGGTCATTCATGATAGATTGCCAGATATCGGTAGACACCCTGCCCCCTTCTTCGCTATCAATATCATCGCGCGCCAACAACTCACTGGCAATAGCAGCACCAATCCCCATACGCTTTAACCGCTTCCACAAACTGGCCTGTTGCGGTTTGCATTGACTGAATTGACCCCAGGCCATTGCGGAAAACTGACGCTCCAATAAATCTCGCATAGACTGTAGTTCAAACCGCATTTGCGACAGCTCTTTTTCATTTTCTCGGGATGCAACTGCATGCTGCGCTTCAACCGTTTCCGCTTCAGGTGGCTGCTCTATAGGAACTGTCGACTTTACCGGCGTTATTGCAGGTGCCACAGCCGCCGTGTCGCTGACCGATACCTGAGCTGACTCAAAGTGAACAACATCATCTGGCAAGCCCGCCTCGATCGAGTCCGGCGATAGCTTGTCAGCATCCAACACTTCCTCCAGTTGGCGTCTGCTTTTTTCTGACAGTACGGCAGCTAATGATCTAGCGCGCTGTTTTGCTTCGCGCTGCATACGGTCTACTTCCAGTGCCAAATTACTGACAGGCGGTATGGTAGCGACCGCACGAGCGTCGTCGTTGCCTGGTCGGAATGGATTATCCACATTTGACGCCTGTACTGTCGCAGACCTAGGTCTTTCGCTACCGATTTCGTTGTCCGCATGTGTCGGCAGGCTTTCAAGTGCTATGAGTAGCTCAACCCCGTCACCAACACGCTTGTTAGATAAAATAACCGCATCTGGCCCCATTTCTTCCCGGACCATCTTTAGCGCCAATCGCATA
>CAYNZI010000707.1:0-1832 GCA_964401565.1 uncultured Spongiibacteraceae bacterium | reverse complement strand
ATGATGTACGTTTGGTGCTTACCGTATGATTTAGCACTGAGCCGGACTCGACCCCACCTTCAGAAAACACGATCGACAAACCCTCAACGGCCTGCCTTTTCCAAGTGCTGATCTGAGTGGGGTGTAACCTGTGCTTTGCTGCAATCTCTTGGATCGTCCGGTCACCACGCAACGCTTCAAGCGCAACCTTGGCCTTAAACTGATCTGAAAATTTCCGTCGTTTCGTCATTTCTGTATTCCTTCATTGTGTTGGAATACACCTTAACAGACTGTCCGATTCTACAGGACCACTTCAGTTCAAACAAACCGAGCCACATCAAAAATAACACTTCGGCATCTGATCAATACAAACGCTATCCCCTCAGTCCCGTAATAGATCGGCTGAAGTCTGATGGAATCTTGTGTAATTTATTTCCTATCTCACGCACCATTCGTTTGTATGTGCCTGATTCATCTATAATTTCAGACAACTTCACCATTCCAGGTTCTTTTGAAAAATCAAACTGAGGCCCCTCGATCCGCTCAAAGCTTTGATAATTATCGAATTTTTTTCGTATAGAGTTTGCGGGTCGCCCCCATAGGCCAATTGCGCGTTTCCCAGTGTAGCCGCTGTTGGCAAATACCGTTTCAGGGCTTCTACCTGATTCTAACAGTGAATTTACTCTGGTTTCTGAACGCAATATTGAGTTTTCAAGATCAAAATCCCGCAAGTGAAATAAATATATACTTTCGTCAAGTGCGCTGCTTTGATTGCAATAATGAAATCCAGGGCGCCATTTAACCGATTGCTTAGTAATTATAGGCTTACAATAAGTGGTATCAAAATAGGCGTAATTTCGTTGTTCAAAAACAGGTTTATTTATGTCTATCGTTTTCTCTTCTCCCAGTAGTTGTACAACATTTAACCCAATCGGTGCAATTACTTTTGTGCCATTTTTTGCTATATGGGTTATGATATCATCTTCAATATTTGGGTCCAATACCAGGAACTCGTCTACGTCAGTGAAGATAACACAATCATAATAATATCTTAGCGAGTTGCAGAAGTCAGAAACAAAATTGCATCTATCCATTTCGCTGTATGGGCGGCTTTGGGGAACGTTTACATAACTGACATTCGACATCTGACATTTATTTGTACTACCATCCGTAGTGCCATGATCAATGATAACTAAGTTAGCACCTTCGATATTTCCATAATGAGAGATCCACAATGGCAAAAAAAAGCCTTCGTTATTTATCATTGTGACTATGGCGGTATGCATTCAAGCCTCCATTAGGTTGGTAATCCCCCAATATTGATGGGGGCTGCTTATAGAATTACGCAGCCATTTTCAGTTTCATGGCAGGTGTGATCCCACCTATGCCCATGTTGGGCCGGTCGTTGTTATATGTCTAGAGCCAATTTGTAGTCTGTTCCTGAGCCTCCTCTATAGTTCCAAAGATATTTTGATCCAGACATTCATGCTGACCTGCCCCTGAATTGTCATCCAACCTGAACCAGAGCCTTTCGTGTTGATAACGTCCTGCAGCATCTCACGATCCAATGTCAGATCCGCAACAACCTGTTTCAGCCGGTTGTTCTCGTCTTCCAAGTCACGCAATCGTCGCATCTCTGATGGCATAAGCCCTTCGTATTTTTTCTTTCAATTGAAATAGGTCGCCGGGCTGATCCCAGCCTTGCGGCAAATCTCGGCAACTGTTGTACCTTCATTTCCCTGTTTAACAATAAACGCCTTCTGTGCGTCCGTGAATTTACTTGCTTTCATCGCTTCCACTCTGGACCTGTCGCGGAATTGTGCCGCTCCTTTAACCGCGTATTATGCGCAAAA
>CAYNZI010000706.1:0-1845 GCA_964401565.1 uncultured Spongiibacteraceae bacterium | reverse complement strand
TCTGAAGAGTTTAAACCGCAGCAACTCCAGACAGCCGTCAGCAAACTCAATGATTATGTTCAAAATGTCCAACGAACATTGTCATTTAGCATTGAGGAAGTAACGGGGATGACTGTGGTACAAGTTTTGGATTCTGAAACAGACGAGTTGATTCGACAAATACCGGCCGAAGAAACCATTCAATTGGCGGCGTCGATTGCCGAGTTCAATACCAATCTATTGGTCAATGAACAAGCTTAACAACAGACAATCAACCCGCTACAGCCAAGGGAGCAATGCCTCCCTTAATTCTTTCTACCATGCGAGTAACAGAACAAAGCTACTACCATGGCACGATTACTGCTATATTTTCCTCTAAGCAAGGCAGTGACAATCTGCTGACGAGTTAGTGATGGCAAAGGATAGACCCCATGGCCATTACATCAATTGGTGTAGGTTCCGGCATCGACCTTGAAGGCCTGGTGACAGACCTCATTGCCGCCGAAAGAGAACCCCAGGAAATACGCCTTAATCTCAAGGAGACCCTAGCCACAGCATCCATTTCTGCTCTAGGCAGCTTGAAAAGTACGGTTTCGGCGTTTCAAACATCACTGGACAACCTCAAAAATACCGATTTTTACGGGGGACGCACCGCCACCTCCGGTGATAGTGACCTTTTTACTGTCAGTGCAGATTCTTCCGCTAGCCTCGGCTCGTATACCATCGAAGTAAATAAGCTGGCCAGTGCCAACAAAGTCGCCACCAATGGCGCTTTTGCCAACCCCAACGCCACCGTTGGTGAAGGGTCGGTAACCATCGGTTTTTTAGGAGGCAACTCCTTTGATATCCCTGTCGCCGCCACCGATAATCTCACCGCCCTGCGCGACGCTATCAACGACGCCACCGATAATGTTGGTGTTACCGCCAGTTTGATTACCGCTGCATCGGGTACTGAATTGGTGATCACCGCCAATGATACCGGCGTTGCCCACCAACTGACTATTAGCGTTGTCGATACCGATGGCCAAAACCAGGATACCAATGGCTTGTCACGCCTGTTTTACGATGGTAGCGATCCTGACAACACCTTGAACGGACTTAACCAGATACAACAGATAAACGCCGCTCAGGATGCTCAAATTTATGTCGATGGTTTTGCTGCCACCAGCAGCAGTAACGAATTCACAGGCGTATTGGAAGGAATAACGATTACCGCACTCGCCGACGATGGTGGTGAGCCTATTCTGCCTTCCGCCAGCCTGATAGTCAGTACGGACAAAGCATCAATTAAGAGCGACATTAACGCCTTTGTTGGCAGCTACAACGAACTGATTACTGTCATCAACTCATTAACCGATTATGATCCCGTTACAAGCACCCGCGGGCTGCTCGGCTCCGATGCGACCATTAGCACCCTGGAAAACCAGATTCGTCGTATCGTTACTGATACGGTCGATAGTGCCGACGGCAGCCTGGATAATTTGGCACTATTGGGAATCACTACCAATAGAAATGGCTCTATTGCCCTGGACGAAGCGGCATTGGACGACGCTATCAACAACAATTTTGACAATATTGGCACGCTGATGGGAGGCGATGATGGCATCACCACTCGACTGGATGAATTGCTGGGAAGCTTTCTGAAATTCGATGGGTTATTTGCCACCAAGGAAGATACGCTCAATACCCAACTGGCGGAAATAGCCGATCAACGATCGACATTGGAACTGCGGCTGACCGCTATTGAAGAGCGTTTTCGATCGCAGTTTGCAGCTCTGGATATTTTGATTTCACGGCTAAACTCGACGGGCAATTTTTTAACCCAACAGCTAGATCAAAAAAATGTATCTGTTAAACGTTTACAAA
>CAYNZI010000705.1:0-1852 GCA_964401565.1 uncultured Spongiibacteraceae bacterium | reverse complement strand
TGCCTCATGCATTTCTACTGGCCGGGCCGCCGGGTACGGGCAAGCATCGCTTCCTCTTATCTCTTTGCCATTATTTAATGTGTCAATCACCGGTCGATGGCTTGGCTTGCGGGAAATGCAGGCAGTGTCAATTACTCGCGACGGGTGATCATCCCGATTTAAAGTGGTTGGCTCCAGAGGAAAAAAGCCGACAGGTGAAAGTCGACCAAATTAGGACTGTTGTTGAGTTTTTGGGGCATACGTCGCAACAAGGAGGCTACAAAATCGCGGTGGTAACCCCCGCCGAAGCAATGAATATCAATGCGGCTAACGCCTTGTTGAAAAGCCTCGAGGAGCCGACTGAAAACACGCTGCTTTTTTTAGTCAGTGACAGCCCGGGACAGTTATTGCCAACCATTCGCTCTCGATGCCAGCACGTTAGCTTCCCTGTGCCGTCAGAAGAGCAGTCGTTGCAATGGCTGTCGACCGTGGTGCCGGGCCAGGCTGAAACGAGCGCTTTACTACGTGAAGCGTCTGGTCAGCCGTTAACAGCATTGGACTTATTGAGTAATGATGGGCTGGAGCGGCGCAAACAACTCGATGACGACTACCTGTCTGTACTGGCCGGCAGCGGGTCGCCGCTGTCTATTGCCGAGAGATGGCTGGAATACGATCTTGACGAGGTGCTTGTCAGGTTAATTGGACTGCTATCTGGGCTGGTT
Source organism: uncultured Spongiibacteraceae bacterium (assembly GCA_964401565.1). Classification (GTDB taxonomy): domain Bacteria; phylum Pseudomonadota; class Gammaproteobacteria; order Pseudomonadales; family Dasaniaceae; genus Oceanicoccus. The sequence goes on along the minus strand of CAYNZI010000705.1, from coordinate 1,151 downwards.
AAGATGAAGGTGGCATCGCCTGAAGGGGGGGCGGAGGGCGCTGAGGCAGAAAACCAGGGTCCATGGCTTAAACTTATCCAGCGTGTTGATATTCGCGGTGTCTATTCTCTTCTCGACAGTATTCATTCGATTCGTAATGCAGTCAATCGAGGCGGAAATCCTAATCGTCAGTTAGTGTTGGAGCAACTATTATTTGAAAGTTGTGAGAAATTTAACAGCTAATCCGTTTTCTGGCGTGGAGAAACAGCGGTTCTACGACTATCCTTAGGGGATACGTGATAATTGGTTTAAAGATAGGGGTTGAACGAAGGAATGAACACAGCATCTGCGCCACAGGGAGCAAGAAACGGGATACTGTCCCTGACGATTAAGGATAAGGCTGTTCTCTACGCTGCTTATATGCCCTACCTAATCAATGGTGGTTTGTTTATCCCTACCAATAAACCTTACAAAATTCATGACGAAGTATTCATGCTGCTAAATTTAATGGATGAATCTGAAAAGATACCGGTAGCGGGCAAGGTTGTCTGGGTGACGCCTAAGGGTGCACAAGGTAATAGGGCGGCAGGTATCGGCGTTCAATTTAACGGTCAGGATGATACGGCCAACAAAAAAATCGAAAATTATTTAGCGGGTTCGCTGCAGTCTGACCGACCTACGCATACGATGTAGTTTGCCCTTTTTTTAGCTATCATACGGCCCGGTCATTACCGGGCCGTTGTCGTTTTAATCTGCCCATCTACCATGAGAGCACTCACTATGTTTGTCGATTCCCATTGTCATCTCGATCGCTTGGACCTGACACCTTACAACGGCGATCTGGCGGCGGCGATCAGTGCAGCGAAAGACTGTGGCGTAGATAGGTTGTTGTGCATTGGTATTGATATGCAAAATGCGGCAGCGGTGATCGATATTGCCCGTCGTTTTGACGGAGTGTCTGCCTCGGTTGGTGTCCATCCTATGGATGTGGGTGATCAGCTTGCTGACATGAATGAGTTACGACAGCTGGCATCTACTCCTGAGGTTGTCGCTATTGGTGAAACAGGGCTGGATTACTACTATACAAAAGACAGTGCAGAGTTGCAGAAAGAAAGTTGTCGGCAACATCTCGAGCTCTCTAAATCATTGCGAAAACCTGTTGTTGTCCATAC
>CAYNZI010000704.1:0-1857 GCA_964401565.1 uncultured Spongiibacteraceae bacterium | reverse complement strand
GTTTTGCTGATAATTGGGAGCTATCATCCGAGAGAGCGTTGACAGTAACGCGGGCGCTGATTGAAGAGGGCATGCCTTCGTCGCTGGTTTTTGCCGCGGCCTTCGGTGCGCAGCAACCGGTCGTACCCAATATGGATAGAGAAAGTCGCGCTAAAAATCGTCGTGTTGAAATGGCACCTGTCCCCAAAGCATCGGCTGGACCCTAGTCAGATGAGCGATGTCCTGGACGAACTCCACGTAGGTCTGCAGGCTTTGACAGAAAGCGGTGCCTGCAATTTTTCGCCGGCTCGTTTTTTCCATATCGAGTTGATGGCGGCGAAAACGGATGAGTTGAGCGACAATGTTCAGACAATCATCGAAAAAAAGGCATTGGAGGCACTGCAAAAATACGCTGAAGATTTCGCTCAGGCAAAGGAGCAGTCTGCAGCTGTTGCAAAAGACATCTGCGTACAACATCCTGATTTGTCTCAACAGGTAGGGCAATTGTTAGCTGCTGGAAAATTCAGCGCAATACGGCGACTGAACTCTCGCTTGTTAATGCGGGCATCATCGTCCATAGCTGTTCTGAGTGAAAGGCTCAATCATGAAAATCTTGCTAGTGAGTGCGTTGAAATTCCACTTTCCTTCAGGGATACGATGGAAGAACAGCAAAAAAGAGTGTTGAATCAATTCGATTGTGCTCCTGATAGCAATGATATTGAAAGCAATGCGGCGGAGTTGAAAGCCTTTCTCCGCTTTAGAGAATTCAAAGAAAAATACGATACGGATAAACTGGTCGACCAAATTATTAATGGACGTCCCGCGAATATGGGCCCGCTAAACCCACATATGTTACTTGTGCGGTCAATTGAATCCATGCGCAATTTATCGCCGCATTATTTAAGCCGGTTCATTACCTACATTGATGCGCTACTAAGACTTGAGGATGCCGGCAAAAAACCGGTAAAGAGGCGGAGGAAAAAACCGCAATGACAAAATACGCTTGTCCTATTTGCGCAGCCAATTTGGTTTTCTCTCTACCCGACAGGCAAATGAAGTGCATCAATAACCACGTGTTTGATCAAGCCAAACAAGGTTATTTCAATTTGTTGCCCGTGCAGCAGAAAAAATCTAAAAATCCCGGAGACAGCAAAGAAATGATCGCGGCGCGACATGATTTTCTACGCGCTGATTATTATCTTCCTCTGGCAACACGCATTGCTGCAACGATAAACGAACAAGTTAACGATGGGCCCTATACTGTGCTCGACCTTGGTTGTGGCGAAGGGTATTACGCTCGACAAATAAAGCGGAAAATACCTGCGATTACGTTGTATGGAATTGACATATCAAAACCTGCGATTGTTAAAGCATCGCAGTTAGATAAAGACAGTTTTTATAGCGTTGCAAGTTCTGACAAGCTGCCACTGGTTGATCAAAGCATCGACTTGGTTTTAAAAGTTTATGCGCCAGCCAACGATGTTGAGTTAAGGCGGGTAGTAAAAGAAAATGGCCTGCTGTTTACGGTAATGCCTGGCCCCCGTCATTTATGGCAGCTACGTGAAATTATTTACGATAGCGTTCGTGAGCACAACACTAAAGATACGCGCTTCGATGGCTTTGAAATACTGAGCAGTCACAGCGTTGCTTTCACAATAGCGCCCACGACATCGCACAGAATGGCGTTGTTACAAATGACCCCTTTTGCCTGGAAGGCGAGCGTGCACGCTCGCGAAAAGATTCGTAATACAGAAGAGATGTCAATCGAACTGGATTTCGTTATTAATGTATACCAAAAACAGTAACTATGCTTTAGTCACCTGGTTGGCAACCAATGACTGTTGCCAATGATACCCTTCTTGATAGAATTGGGTGTTG
>CAYNZI010000703.1:0-1861 GCA_964401565.1 uncultured Spongiibacteraceae bacterium | reverse complement strand
GTCCTTATTAACATCCAAATCTTTTGCCGGGTCATAATATTGCAGCATCAGGTTTCTCCATCCAGCTCGGGGCTGTGGAAAAAGTCATCCCGAAAATGATTAAATGCACTCATAACAGGAAACGGCGTCATACCACCCATGGCGCAAAGAGAACCCTGCTCCATCGTTTCGCACAGGTCTATCAATAGTTGGCTGTTTTTTTCACACGGCTTCCCGTGACGAATTTTTTCGATGACCTCCACACCCCGAGTCGACCCAATTCTGCAAGGCGTACATTTTCCACAGGACTCAACCGCGCAAAACTCCATCGCAAATTGCGCCTGCTCTCCCATATCAACTGTTTCATCAAAAACAACAATGCCTCCATGTCCCAATATCGCACCGATATCAGCGAACGCCTCATAGTCCAGAGACGTATCCCATTGAGCACTCGGTAAATAAGCACCCAAAGGACCTCCGACCTGAATTGCTCTCATCGACTTGCCCGTCCGAGTGCCACCACCAAAATGGGTAACCACGTCACGCAGGCTGAGCCCAAATGCAACTTCGACCAGACCGGCACGACGGATATTGCCAGCTAGCTGCAGCGCTATCGTGCCACGGGATCGTCCCGACCCATAATCCCGATAAAACTGTGACCCTCGGGCCAAAATCACCGGTACCGTTGCCAACGAAAGAACATTATTAACGACTGTAGGTTTTCCAAAAAGGCCCGCAACAGCAGGAAGAGGCGGTTTTGTCCGCACCATTCCACGCTTGCCTTCCAGACTATCTAATAGCGCGGTCTCTTCTCCGCATATGTAGGCGCCGGCTCCCATTCTGACTTCAAGATGAAACCCGTGACGACTACCGCAGATCCGCTCGCCCAAATAGTGATGATCCTCCGCCGATTGAATCGCCGTTTCCAGGACATGCTGCGCTAATCGGTATTCCTCGCGTAAATAGATATAACCAAGGGTCGCCCCAACCGCGAGACCGGCGATGATCATGCCCTCAATCAAACTCAATGGATCACACTCCATTATCATTCGATCAGCAAAAGCGCCTGAATCACCTTCGTCAGCATTGCAGACAACATATTTTTGCTCCGACTCAGTGAGTAGAACCGTTTGCCACTTGATACCGGTGGGAAATGCCGCACCACCTCGCCCTCTCAACCCAGAATCGGTCACTTCAGAGACAATGGCCTGGGGCGTTTTGGTGATAGCACGTTGAAGCCCTTCAAAGCCACTATGCTCCAGAAAATGGTCGATCGACACCGGATCGATTACCCCAACTCGGGAGAAAGTAAGACGCTGCTGGTTTTTTAAGTAAGGAATGTCTTCAGTCAAACCCAAATACAGAGGATGATGAATATCGCCTTCGCTTGACTCACCCGTCGCTACAATTGAAGTCACGAGCTTGTCGATATCCTCAACCATTACCGGGCCATACGCTATCCGCCCCGCCGACGTCTCTACTTCAATCATTGGTTCTAACCAATACAATCCGCGAGAACCGTTACGGATAATGGATAGCGGGCATTGTCTTTCAGCAGTAATGTGTGCGATTTCATCGGCGAGTTTATCGGCACCCAACGATACCGTTGTGGTATCCCGTGGAATATAAATCGTGATCATTTGATCTCCAGAACGTTGGTCTGCAATTCGGCTATCAGTGAATCGAAACGCGTGCAATCAACATGACTAAAAATCTGTGTACCTACCCTCACCGAAGGAGAACATGCACAATTGCCCAAGCAGTAAACAGGCTCAAGAGTGAATTCGCCATCGGCAGAGGTTTGGTGATAATCAATTTTCAAGGCCACCTTGGCGTGACGCTCCAGCGCCCTGCTGCCCATCGACTGACAAGATTCTGCTCG
>CAYNZI010000702.1:0-1864 GCA_964401565.1 uncultured Spongiibacteraceae bacterium | reverse complement strand
CAATCTGTGCAAGCGTTCTTTGCAAAGCGGGGCTTGAGCCTACAATTTCACCAAAATTGGTGGTGATGTTAATCTCTTCCCGGAGGTAATTGCGCTCCGCTTCCAACTCTTCCTTCAAGCATTTAATCTGCTGAAAATCCCGCTCCCGTTGTTCTTCCAGTATCTTGCGTGCAGAGATATCCCTGAACACGATAACCGCACCTTCAATTTCTCCACCTTCAATAATGGGTGTGCTGATGTATTCCACCGGCACTGCATGGCCATCGGCATGCCAGAAAACCTCATCGTCTACCCGATGCACAACACCGTCGCGCAGAGCCGCTACGATGGGGCAGTCCTCCCTGTCATAGGGGCTGCCATCGCTATGGGAATGATGATGAATGCTGTGTACCAATTGCCCCAGTACTTCTTCTTCCTTCCAGCCCAGTATTCGGGTGGAGGCGGCATTGGCAAAAGTGCCCAGGCCGTTTTTGTCTACGCCGTAGATGCCCTCTCCCGCCGAGCTCAATATGAGCTCATTCTCCGACCTGACTCGCTGCAACTCCTGATCAACTTTGCTTTTTGGGGATTGACTGGCCATAGCGTTTATTCCTGTAACTAAAATTCACAGTTTTCTGAGACTTAACTCTCAATATATTGCAACACTCAAGATATTGAGAGCAAGGAAAATATTAACTAATTGATTTTATTAGATATTTTGTTGGCACGGTTTTCGCTATAGCCACACTGAAGCGGTAAACACTTAAACCGAACTCAACTACACCGGATAATCAGGAAGTCACTATGGAACTTAAGAACCCACTACCCCCCTTCACCGCCGAGAGCGCAGCATTGAAAGTGCAAGCCGCCCAGGACGCCTGGAACTCGCGTGATGCCCACAAAGTATCGCTGGCATACACGCCGGACTCCCAATGGAGAAACAGGGATCGCTTTATTTCCGGCCGGGACGAAATCGAGGCCTTTCTCATTGAGAAATGGCAGAAAGAACAACACTACAAGCTGGAGAAAACACTATGGACTTTTTCAGGAAATCGTATCGCCGTCACCTTCAAATACGAATGGCACGACGCCGCGGGAAACTGGTTTCGATCTTACGGCAACGAACTGTGGGAGTTCAATGCCAACGGACTGATGAGGCAACGCATTGCGAGCATCAACGATCTCGCTATAAACGAGCATGAACGTGAACTGCTTTAACCAGGCACATGGATATTTGCAGTTAGTACACGGATACGAGCAGTGGGGCTGCGCTTCGACACCCACCGCTTCACGAAAAAGTCGAAGCATAAAATTCAAAAAGGAAATTAGCATGAAGCATTTAAAATTGTATCGTCACCCCCTGTCGGGCCACTCCCATCGGGTTGAGTTACTGATGTCACTACTTGAAATTGACGCCACTATTATCGACATTGACTTAATGAACGGCGAGCAGCGCTCCCCAGAGTTTCTACGAAAAAACCCGGCCGGCCAGGTTCCCGCCCTTGAAGACGGCAGCATGATCGTAACCGACTCTAATGCCATTCTGGTTTATCTGGCGAGCAAGTACGACCCGTTTCGGAAATGGCTCCCCACTGACCCGACTGAAGCTGCCGCAGTACAGCGTTTTCTAACTCTGGCTGCTGGGCCTGTGGCATTCGGACCGGCTGCAGCCAGGCTCGTCACCTTGTTTGGTGCAGGGCTGGATCACGCCAAGGCCGTGGAGACCGCACACAGCGTTTTAGCTCAACTCGAGATACATCTCGAATAGCGTAACTGGCTGGCATCTCAAAACCCCACAATCGCCGATGTCGCCAACTACGCCTACATTGCCCACGCACCCGAAGGCAACGTGGACTTGCAAGACTGCCCCAATGTAAAGCGCTGG
>CAYNZI010000701.1:0-1866 GCA_964401565.1 uncultured Spongiibacteraceae bacterium | reverse complement strand
GTAGTAGTCTGAGGCAGGGAAAACCTGTTACATGGCGAAGGGGAGCAGTTTAAGTGGTTTGTTTGGCAGATTAGCTGCCTGTAGTGAGGTGAAGACCTTTGATAATCAGTGAAATGCAAAACAAACTAGCGACATGGTCTTTGGCAGATAAAGAACGCAAGTTTGACCGTCTGTTGAGGATAATTGTTAACCGGTCATGGTTGCAAGAGGCGGCTCGCGTGACACTGGCATCAAGTGGTGCAAAGACAGCGGGCATTGACGGTATAGATAAGGACGAGATGGAATTGGATCTTCATTCGCAACTGGAAATAATCCATTCCGAGTTGCTGGCTGGTAGCTACCAGCCACAACCTGCTCGACGTGTTTATATCCCGAAAGCCAATGGCAAACAACGACCACTGGGTATTCCGACCCTTCGGGATCGGATTGTACAACGTGCTATGTTAATGGTTATGGAACCTATTTGGGAAAGCGATTTTCATCGCCTATCTTATGGGTTCAGGCCAGAACGCAGTGTGCATCATGCTATTCGAACAGTGACATTTCAGCTTCAAGATAGTATGCATACATCAGGGCGCTGGGTAATCGAGGGTGACCTTGCCAGCTACTTTGATACGGTGCATCACAAGTTGTTAATGTCCTGTGTTCGTAAGCGAATACACGATGCACGTTTCCTGACTCTGCTTTGGCGTTTTATCAAAGCAGGTCATATCGATAAAGGTTTATTTTGTGCTGCTAGCAAAGGTGTTCCGCAAGGGGGTGTCATTTCACCATTGTTGTCCAACATCATGCTCAATGAGTTTGATCAATGGTTGGATGAAAAATACCTGAGCAAGAAGGCACGTCAGGATCGCTGGTACTGGAATGACTGTATCAAGCGACGACGCGCACGCGCTGTTCGTGAAAATCGGCAGTGGTTACCAGCAGTCGCCTATTGTCGATATGCTGATGACTTTGTCATCATCGTGAAAGGAGATAAAGCACATGCTGAGGTCATTCGTGATGAATGTCGTGAGTTCCTGGAAGGTAAGCTGAAATTGACGCTTAATATGGATAAAACCCATATTACACATGTCAACGACAGTTTTACCTTTCTGGGACATCGCATCATTCGCAAGCGAGGGCCGCGAGGTACAATGCGTACAGTGACTACAATACCCAGAGACAAGTTCAAGAACTTTGCTCACAAGCTAACGAAAGAACTGTCTGGCAATTATAGCGTGAACAAGATTGACATGGTGGAAAGCCTGAACCGCAAATTAGCGGGATGGGCCAACTTTTACCAGTTTACCAATTATACTGCGGTGATGTACGGCAAAATGGACAGGATTGTATTCTGGAAACTTGCTCACTGGCTGGCACGAAAATATCGAACATCAATTAAGTCGTTAATGCGGCAATGGGTTAAACACCCAATTGATGGTAGTGCAAAGATATGGCAGTTGTTCGGTCGAAGCAGTAACGGTAATTTATGTGGAGTTACGTTACGCCGATTGGTTACTAGTCGGAAAATGCAATTCCGGTGGAGGCTTCCGGAAACTAATCCGTATATCATACGTGATGAAGAACGGAATACTATCACCTCACGCTACCATGATGTTGCAATGGCTATGAGCCACACTTAAATGGAGAGCCGTATGCGCTGAGAGGTGCACGTATGGTTCGGAGAGGAGATGCAGGGAGATAGTTCGACTACGCCCTGCTTCTTACTCTACTCTGGACACAGGAAGGCTGGTTATATTTAGCTGTCGTGATTAATCTGCGCTTAAGAAAAGTCGTGTGTTGGAGCATGGGGTCACGTATGAAAGAACAACAGTATTTTCCAATTAACTAATGAGTCTGAAACAGCCCAAATCATTCAACCGG
>CAYNZI010000700.1:0-1868 GCA_964401565.1 uncultured Spongiibacteraceae bacterium | reverse complement strand
CCCTGTATCAATTTTCTTTTAACCAGCCCGACTACGCCAACCAATACTCACGCTATTTACACAGCCCCGTTACTTTTGCCGGCGAACACACATCGGTAGAGATCACCCATAAGTGGCTGGACCTGAAATCACCCTATTTTGACAAAGAAGCGTGGAATCAGGCACAGTTTCTACTAGCCAGACGTATTAAAGAACTGGTGGACAAGCACGAAGACACCTACACCAAACACCTCAGCACCATAATGGGCTCCTACGAGCCTCCGCTACCCGACCTGACAACGGTGGCCCGAAAACTGCACATCTCCGAAAGAACCCTGAACCGCCGTTTACAACATGAAGATACAAGTTTTCGGAAAATTAGATCCAGGGCAGTAAACGCATGGGCGGTTCAATACCTGCTCGAAACAAACGATACCGTAGAATCTATCGCATATACATTGGGCTATCAGGACACAGCCAATTTTCGCCGGGCTTTTCGCAATTGGGAGAAATGCTCGCCGAGTGAATACAGAAACAGCTACACTGACGCACAAAAATAAACTCAACAGTAAATGCCCGTTTTAGGAGTAAGCACATGAATCGTAATCTGGAATTGTTGGACCCGGAAATAATGGGCGATGAAGATCGCATGTATGAACTACTGGGTTACTTGCGCGAAAATGACCCGGTGAGCTACGTAGAACACCCGGACTACGAACCCTTCTGGGCCATCACCCGACACGAAGACATCAAGAATATCAGCCGCAACAACGATCGATTTCTCAACAATCCAAGAACCGTCTTAGCACAAAAAGAACTCGAACAGGCTCTGCTGGCACAGTTTGGCACCCGCAATGGCCTGGAAACCCTGATTCATATGGACAACCCAAAACATAAAGCCCTGCGCGGAATTACTCGCGACTGGTTTAAACCCGGCCCGATAGGCAAGCTCTCGGGAGATGTGCAGGCCATAGCCAAACTGTACGTAGACAAGATGGAAAGCCTGGGCGGTGAGTGTGACTTCGTAAAGGAAATCTCCCTGCTCTACCCGCTGCGGGTCATCATGTCGATTATAGGGGTTGCCCCGGAAGACGAAGCCATGATGCTCAAGCTCACTCAGGAGTTATTCGGGGGTGCCGACCCAAGCCAAACCAGAGGTGATAATGTTGAAGACGGCCTGGCTGTTTTGATGGACTTTTTCAATTACTTCGTCGCTCTGGTAGAAGACCGCAAAAAAAACCCCAAAGAAGACCTGGCAACATTGTTGGCAACCGCTATGGTAGACGGGGAACCCATTGAGCAGCTAGACCAGATCAGCTATTTCATTATCGCTGCAACTGCGGGGCACGACACTACCGCAGCAACAATTGCCGGCGGTTTGCGGGCGTTGATTGACCACCCGGAGCAACTTGAAAAACTTCGCGCCAACCCCGAGCTATACAATGGTGCTGCCCGCGAGATGATTCGTTGGACAAGCCCTGTGCGTCACATGATGCGTACAACCGTTCAAGATGAAGAATTTCACGGGCAAACCATTAAGGCCAGAGAGAATATTTGCCTATGGTACCCAGCTGCAAACAGGGATGGGCGCGCCATAGAAAACCCCGATGTATTTAACATAGAACGTGACAACAAAAATCAACTGGCGCTGGGTTTTGGGGGCCATATGTGCCTGGGACAACACCTAGCGATCATGGAAGTCGAATTATTTTTCCGTGAGCTGATTCCCCGCCTAAAAAATATTGAGCTGGCGGGAGATGTCGAATGGGTGCAGGCGATTTTTGTGGGTGGACCCAAATCGATGCCGGTGCGTTACCAGTTTTAAACAACGGGCTCACCAAGGCCTAAGCTGGCAACCCTCGCTAGAGGGCATCCAAAGCGGGTAAGTA
>CAYNZI010000699.1:0-1876 GCA_964401565.1 uncultured Spongiibacteraceae bacterium | reverse complement strand
GATTGCCAGTGAGACGTCGCTGTCTACGAACTGCTGCCAACTATCAATAGTCGTCGGATGGATGCCGTGACGATTCAGTAGGTCTATCAGTGTTTCACGACGACCTGCACTTTCGGCACAGAACAAAATGCGGTTTGAGGTTTCCGTAACAAGGCGCTCGACTTCGATTAAGGGGTTGTCAGATTTGCTGTCAATGGAGAAAAACTGGGGTTGTTTGCAAATGAAGTTGGCAGTGCCTTGCTTTTTATCAAGGCTTTCTCGGTGCACAATGACTCGCGGATATTTTTTGATAGCGGCAAACAGCCGCTCACTGGGGATGAATAAATGATGAGGAGGTAGCAGAGGGCGTTGAACATCAATGTTTCGATCTTCATAGCGGCTGTGTAAATCCCGCCAAAATTGGTCGGCTGCACCCTCAAGGCCTTCTGTTGTAATCATCAAGCAGTCGTCAGGAAGAAAGTCGAAAAGTGTATTGGTGTGATCGAAAAACAAGGGTAGGTAGTATTCTATGCCGGCCGGCGCAATACCGTTGCTTACATCTTGATAGGTAGGACATTGGCGATGGTCGACGTCGAAATATTCATGCCACTGGTTTCGAAAACGACGAATTCCATCTTCATCCAGCGGGAATTCTTTCGCTGGCAGCAGGCTAATTTCTTTGACCTGCTCAACGGTGCGTTGACTCTCGGGGTCGAAGGTGCGCAGTGTGTCAATCTGATCGTCAAGTAGGTCAATACGAAAGGGCAGTTTACTCCCCATCGGAAATATATCCATGATAGAGCCGCGCAGGGCAAACTCACCGTGTTCAAATACAGTGGTAACACAGCGATAGCCGTTGGACTCTAACGTGCGGCGCATCTCGATGAGTTGAAAATGTTGGCCGATTTTGATGACTAAGCTATGGGCTTGTAAGTAGTCTCGTGGCAAAAGCTGGTGCATCAGCGTCGAGATAGGGACAATTAATATGCCCTGTTGCACTTGTGATAGTCGGTATAAGGTGGTCAGTCGCTCTGAGACGATATCCTGGTGCGGAGAAAAATTATCGTAAGGCAGCGTTTCCCAGTCGGGAAAGTGAAGTATTTCAAGCGCTTCGCCGTAAAATTTCAACTCCTGCTCGTATCGCAGCGCACTGGCGGTGTCGTTGCAAACTAAAACTGTTAGCTGTGGTGTGTTGGCAGACGCTTTAGCCATCGCCAGACTGGCAGCACTACCGTAGAGATTCCCCCAGCGCAGGCGATCGCCAGATTTTTCGGGTAAAGGTGGTAAAAAGAGTGAGGGATTGTTCATAAATAGTTTAATGATGCTGCTGTTGTGGCGTGGTCAATGGGGGCTGGCATGCGGCCGGGCGCTATTGTAGCGCGGCCGCTGAAGATTAACAGTAGTCCCGGTAATATTAGCAGTTGAACTTGGTCGGACGAATGAAGATAATACGCGCTTTTTCAGGTGCAGTTAATTTTGGCATCTAAAGTAAACCCAAGCCCAGCACCTAACAAAGGTATTTAATCGTGAGCAGTGACAGCAGCCCCAGAAAGCGCCCAGATGATTATTTTAGTGATTGGAAAGAGCGGGAAGCTCTAGCCGAGGGTATGATCCCTTTGGTAGGAAAGCTTTATCGCGATAGTGTTAAAACCTATATCTTTGGCCAGAACCTAGTGAATTTGTCGGTGTTGGATATTATGCGGGCTCACCGAGCTGTGCGGCAGGTCCAGGGCAACGAACTATCCGAGTTTGAAACATTTCCAGTTATTAAAGCCTTGTTTGACCTGGATCTGGGTATCGCACACATTGATGCCGGACGAATAGCGGTTTTGTATGAAGAGGGGCCTAAAGGAGCGGGTGTTAGTGTTGAGGAGTTTGTTCGAGGTCAGGTCAGCGA
>CAYNZI010000698.1:827-1878 GCA_964401565.1 uncultured Spongiibacteraceae bacterium | reverse complement strand
CTGGTCGCAATGCAGCACTGGCCTTTGTGAAAAATGAAAAATAAGTGTATTCAGTAACGTTGTTAACGCCAGAGTATTACTCCCAAGAGGAGGTAACATGTCCTTTATCGATAAAATGATGGAGATGAGCCCTGGCGTAATTTTGACGGACCCGGCGGATCTCGTTGTCAATGATTTAGTGGCCACTCTGTTCACCGTGTGGGCCGGGAGTTTTGGCCTAGCCGTGATTCCATGGGCATTATATCGCCTGTATAAATCTGGTGATTCCATTCCAAGTCTGATGATCATAGGTGGTCTTATCGTATCCGTACTTGAACCAATGCTCGATCATATCGGGCACCTCTGGTGGCCTACGGACCTGCCAGGGCCGGCATTTGTCGGCTATGACCTGCACGTCCCCTATCTGATCCCACCCTGTTATGTTTTTTTCATCGCAATGACAGGTTATTGGGCATACCTTAAAATGAAACAATGCCTTGATGTCAAAGGCGTATTCGTTGTGTGGTTTCTGATTTCCATGACTGACCTTATTATGGAAATACCGGGAACGGCTTTGGGTGCCTATACATACTATGGCGATGCGTCTTTCAAAATCTTTGGCTTCCCGATGGCATGGGGCTGGCTGAATGGTACTTCCATGTTTATGACCGGAGTATTGCTCTTTTTGGTTGAACCTTATCTGAAGGGGACTAAGAGGCTGTTAATTTCATTTGTGCCAGTAATAGCTATGGGCGCGTCATATGGAATGACTGCATGGCCATACTTCATGTCGCTGAACTGGGAAATGCCCTGGATTGCGACGCGTGTACTGGCAATATTTTCCCTGCTGCTATGTATTCTGGTGGTTCGCTTCTCCGCAGTATTTGTGGCAACCAAGGATCAGGCTTCATTGCAATTGACTAGTGTGCGTCCAGTCCCCGCCTGGCAGAAAATGTTTCAGTGAGCTGTCCGCTGTCCGCTGTCCGCTGTCCGGCGGATGATGGCGCAGCATTGTGGCTGCTAGTGATCGGAATTCAGAAGTTGTTGGCGATATTGAGACGGCGTCATATTA
>CAYNZI010000698.1:0-817 GCA_964401565.1 uncultured Spongiibacteraceae bacterium | reverse complement strand
CTCCATACCAATAACTTCAATGCTGATTTTGGGGTTTGCCAATAGCCCTACCACCAGGGCTTTTCGTCGTTTCTCGATCAGGGCTTGAAAACTGTTCCCTTCGGTGTCTAATTGTCGAATGAGCGTTCTCGCAGAGACGTGCAGTAATTTTGCGCTCTCTTCAAGCGTGAGATAAGCCCCTTTGTTGAGATTGAGTAGCTCTTCCACTTTTCCTGTGCTTGTGGTCTGCTTGGCAATTTTATCCAAAATCGATTTACAACCTTCCTCGGCAGATTGCCGGAGCGCCTCATTGCGGTTGGGACAGGGGCTGTTGGCAAGCGTAAGCGGTATGGAATATCTTGCGAATTCATCTTCAGAGGGGGCGATTGGACAGTGAAAATGCTGATGGTAGATGTCCCAGTTATGAGAGTTAATCAAAGGAAGGTCCAGACACGCTTCGTAAACCTCTCTGCTGATAATATGTTCCACCATGGATTGCATCATGGATGTGCCAGCTTCTATTAGAAATCGATTGACAGGGCTGGAGAGTTCATCGATTGGCTTTAGCCGAATGACGAGTCTATTTCGGGTCGTCTCAAGCTTCAGTTCAAAAAATGGGGCTCGAACATGGTGATATTTAACGAACATCAACAGAGCCTCATAGAGCGTGGCAGCGCTCATGGAGGCCAGTCCCAGTATGCCGTGCATGGACAACTCAGATTGTTCGCCAACGATGAGGCCAAGGTCCTTCTGGTTCGTGATTCTTAAAGCATTATCAATAATCTGGTATTGCTGGGAGTAATTCAGGTCGCGCTGCTCGAACTTTATATCGCTGGGC
>CAYNZI010000697.1:0-1880 GCA_964401565.1 uncultured Spongiibacteraceae bacterium | reverse complement strand
CGCGATTTGAACAAGGTGGCGGTCTATGGTCGTGAGGGTGTCATTGGGACACGTGATTCACAAACGATTGGTTTTTCCACTGTGCGCGGGGGTGATGTAGTGGGTGACCATACTGTGAGTTTTATGGCGGATGGTGAGCGTATTGAAATTACTCACAAAGCCTCTAGTCGTTTGGCTTTTGCCAATGGCGCGGTACGAGCGGCGAGTTGGCTGAAATCACGTGAGTCACATGAAAAGGGTTTATTTGATATGCAGGATGTTTTAGCGCTGCGCTAGTGCTGTGGGTTTGAGTTCATTGAATGCCTTGAAGTGCTATGTTCGTCGTGCTTTACACATAGACAGGTGCGGGGTGTTTGCCGTAGAATGCCGTGTTAAGTCGAGTGGCGCTGGGAGCGTGATTTACTCGCGGGTTTGTCGGCTATGTATTAGGTATCTAGTATTAGGCTGTTGGTGATGTCCCTATTTGTGACGCCCTACCCTACAAGAATAATAAAGAGCGAGGTGCAACTAAAGTTGCTCCTCGCTTTTTTGCGAATTAAGAAACGTGTTTATCGGTGCTGGCGAGCGATAACTCTCGCCGAGCTGTGACTTGAGGAGATTGACTTGGCTGTAAATGTGGTTGCTAATGAGGCGGGTAAAATGACGGCGAGCTCACTGGAGTCAAAGGCGAAGCCAGCTATCTTGGTATTGGAAGATGGCAGTGTATTTCGTGGTAGTGCTATAGGTGCTGATGCACTGTCGGTGGGTGAGGTGGTATTTAATACCTCCATGACGGGCTATCAGGAAATTTTAACGGATCCATCCTATGCCGAGCAGATTGTTACCCTGACCTATCCGCACATTGGCAGTACGGGTGTGAATACAGAAGACGAAGAGTGCGAAACACTCTGGTGTAAGGGGCTGGTCATTCGTGATTTGCCATTGCTGGCGAGTAACTTCCGCTCCGAGCAAAGCCTTGATGCCTACCTGAAAAACCACAATATCGTTGGCATCGCCGATATTGATACCCGTCGCCTGACACGCATATTGCGCGATAAAGGTGCCCAGAATGGCTGTATTCTTACAGGAAAAGACGCAGGCGACAGTGTGGGCGAGTCCCAAGCGCTTGCCGCCGCTAAAAACTTTTCAGGCATCAAGGGCATGGACTTGGCTAAAGTTGTGTCCACCCAGACGGCCTACAGTTGGAATGAGAGTTCTTGGTCTCTAAAAGAAGGTTATCAGGCGCTCACAGGCGACAAGCCATTTAAAGTTGTGGCTTACGATTTTGGTGTGAAACGTAATATCCTGCGTATGCTGGCCGATCGCGGTTGTGATTTAACCGTAGTCCCAGCTCAGACCCCGGCCGCTGACGTGTTGGCGATGAAGCCCGATGGCATCTTTCTTTCCAACGGCCCAGGTGATCCTGAGCCCTGCGACTACGCCATTGCTGCGATCAAAACCTTCTTGGAAACTGACATTCCGATGTTCGGTATCTGTCTCGGTCATCAGTTGTTGGCTCTGGCTTCAGGTGCTAAAACCGTGAAGATGAAGTTTGGTCATCATGGTGGCAACCACCCGGTGCAAGATTTATCGACGCGCCTGGTCATGATCACCGCTCAAAACCACGGCTTTGCCGTCGACGAAGCAACGCTTCCCGCCTGTTTAAAGGCAACACATAAGTCGCTGTTTGATGACTCTTTGCAGGGTATTCACCGTACCGACAAACCGGCATTCAGCTTTCAGGGTCACCCCGAGGCGAGCCCTGGCCCCTGCGATGCGGCCACGTTGTTCGATCACTTTATCGAGTTGATGCAAGCGCGTAAGTAATTTGTTGGGGGTTTGATGCGGGGCTAGGCCCCGATTGAATGCAAGCTTCAAACGAGATTTAGACAAGAGGCCGA
>CAYNZI010000696.1:0-1881 GCA_964401565.1 uncultured Spongiibacteraceae bacterium | reverse complement strand
AATAATGGAATGACCCCCAGTGGTGTTCCCGTGTATATACAACTCCTTGGCGGCAATGCAGAGCCGATGGCAATGAACGCAGCCAAAGCGGCAAGTTTGGGAGCACTCGGCATAGATATCAATTTTGGCTGTCCGGCAAAATTGGTCAACCGTAACGATGGTGGCTCAGTACTATTGAAAGAACCCCAGAGACTCTACGATATCGTTGCCGCCGTCAGAAAATCCGTTCCTATTCACATACCTGTCACCGCAAAAATACGCCTGGGTTTCGACGACCGCAGCTTACTGACTGATATTAGTCAGGCAATTTTCTCAGCTCGCGCTAGTGAGCTAACCATTCATGCACGAACAAAAAAGGACGGTTACAAACCACCTGCCTATTGGGATGCTATTGCCGATATCCAAGCCAAAAGTCCAATCCCGATTATTGCCAACGGTGAAATTTGGAACGTTCACGATTATCGATCATGCATCGAACAAAGCGGTTGCGGCGACGTTATGCTCGGAAGAGGTCTATTGGCATGTCCCGATCTTGCAATGCAAATAAGAACTGGGCGCTCAATGACTGGTTCACTGGAAGACATTCCTGCCCTGACCTGGCCCCAAGTACTGGACCTAGTAGCTCAATTTTGTCTCGTTACAGAAGCCATGTACGAAAGAAAATACGTAGGGAATCGTGTAAAACAATGGCTTGGCTACCTGCGTCAACACTATGCTTTTGCCGGGGATCTATTCGAGAAAGTTAAGCGATTAAAATGGCCCGAAGAAATTGCCGACGTTATTGCACAACAAAAACGTACCATGCTAGCAGACAACACCACCTAAATCCGACACCCCGATCGACTAGTTTTTCTTGGGCGAATTTAATCCTGAAGATTTGCTCTGGCTGGCCAGTCCTTCGCCAAGCGCTTTGCCTGAAAAGCTGGCCGCGCCCCCCGCAATGATGGGAGGCTCTTCTTCAACTATTTTTAGAAATCTGCCAATTTTCATAATAACAATTTTTATCAATCTCCATATTTTTGGAAGCAGCCATATAGCTGCGGCGATAAATACTGCAAGCATTACTAAGAATAGCAGCGGATAATTTAACGCAGTCCAAAGCCCTCCAACGACAATAATGTCTTCTGAAAAGGAAGCCAACCAATTACTAACAGGCTCAGGAGACGTATTGATCAACATACGCGATCCTGTTTTAGTGATGTGACTGGTGGCAGCCATAGACCCACCCAATATCCCCGCTGCAATTTCCATGGCAAGCGAAACATCGCCAACAGCTCCCGCCGCTAATAGCGCTCCTGCAGGAATACGGATAAAGGTATGAATGGCATCCCAGGCCGTATCAACACCGGGTGTTTTATCAGCAAAAAACTCGACAGCGTACATCAAACCCGCCGCACCAATGACCAAGGGGTTAGTTAACACGAGTAAATCTGGCGGTAAATCAATATTGCCCGTGGCGCCGCCAACACCCAATACCAATAGCACCGCGTAAAGATTAATACCACTCGCCCACGAAGCGCCCATTGTCAGCGCTAAAGTCGCTAATAAAGTGTCATAAGATTCCATCGTTCACCTCCCGCGCTGTTGCTTACTATTCCGCAGTATCTTACAGAATAGTAGATGAATAGAAACTGAATATTCTGGCACCGTCGTAGTCGTTGTGATATTTGACACGGATTTTACAACTAACACCCAATTACTCTTGTCGGAACCATCAAGCCTAGATAGACTCCAACCTACTCCTTCAACATACGGCTCTTTTTACTTAGGAATTCAACATGCAAACATTTAAAAAAATTATTGGCATAAGCGCGTTAGCTCTGTTAACTGCCTGTAACACAAACCCCTGGGTAAGTAACTGCCTGTAACACATTCCCACGG
>CAYNZI010000695.1:0-1886 GCA_964401565.1 uncultured Spongiibacteraceae bacterium | reverse complement strand
GGATTCAAAGCGCTTGTGCAAGGAATGGCCTCACCCACGACGCAACAACGCTGAAACAGGCCAAAGATTGCAGCATTGATGACCCCTGAGCCGTACGTATTCCGGCGAAGCTTCGACGCCCTACTATAATGGTATAGATAGAATGTAGCTTATCAGCAGAGCCAAAGAACGC
The DNA here is from genome assembly GCA_964401565.1 of uncultured Spongiibacteraceae bacterium. Taxonomy (GTDB): domain Bacteria; phylum Pseudomonadota; class Gammaproteobacteria; order Pseudomonadales; family Dasaniaceae; genus Oceanicoccus. Next base: position 1,714 of record CAYNZI010000695.1, on the reverse strand, counting down.
CTTAACAGGCTGTTGAAATTCGTTTTCGAGGCAGCCAATACAAGGCAAAAACAGGCGAGAACGCGGAGTTTATGCATAATAAATGAGTATTTGAGCCTGTTTTTACCAAAAGTAGGCACTCCGAAGCGACGCTCTAGTGGCCACGCAGATAGAATTTCAACAGCCTGTTAAATCTTGGGTAGGTTTATTGACATACCCATAGATTGCAAGCATTATGGATATACAACAACACACCCCCAAGGCCAATCCATGCCCACTGCAGCATTATTCAAACAAAACCAGAGCCAAGCGGTGCGCATCCCAAAGGCGCTTGAGTTCTCCAGCGAGGTTAAACGCGTCGAAGTCTGTCGTGTTGGTGATACAATCACTCTGCGCCCCGAAGGACAGTTTTGGAATGACTGGTTTAACAGCGCCCAAGCGCTTGAAGGAGTAGAGCTGGAGCGCGATCAATCGCAAGCGCAAAAGCGCGAGGCGTTTTAATGCTCAAGTATATGCTCGACACCAATATCATCATCTATACACTCAAAAATCACCCTCAGAGTGTGCGCGATAAATTCAATGTACACCGGGGGGAGTTCTGTATGTCCAGCATTACATTGATGGAGCTGATCTACGGCCTGGAAAAGTCCAAGCAGTCTCCGCCTAAGCGAGCATTAGCCGAGGCCTTTATTAGCGCGGTTCCAGCCATTGACTATGGTGAAGCAGCCGCCGAACACACTGGCGACATCCGGGCAATGCTAGAAAAATCTGGAACACCAATTGGCAACTTCGACAACCTGATTGCAGGCCATGCCCGCTCAATGGGTATGGTATTAATCACAAATAATACAAAGGAATTCAAGCGCGTTGACGGCTTACGCCTGGAAAATTGGGTGATGCGACAATAGATGTGATACTGGGAGGTGGACCCCAGACCGAGACAGCCACTTTTTACCTTCTAACATTTAGGTTCAGTCGACCGAAAACCGCGAAGCAGGCTTTGGGTCGAATGGAACCACTTGTTAGTCTGGATTACCACTGCATTCCTCGAGTGATACTGTTTCCTCATGCCTTACTGCTTGTACTCCCGCCACCGCACTTGCCAGAATTTCAAAGGTACACCGGTATCCAGCGAGTTCTATCATATCCTCTAAGACGTCTTCTTTCATTTCTGAAGGAGAAGAAATTTCGTGGAAATTAAACATTTCAAGCCGAATTTTCGGCCAAATTAACACAATAAAATCACGATTAAGTTCGAAAAGATTTCTAGTTCGGCCACAAATAGACTGATCCTTGAAACTAATTGGCATAGAAAGGTGTGCGAACTTATTTCGAAGATTACGCAAAATATGGAGGCTATCTCGATGCTTGCTACTGATACATCCAGATCGATACGCGAGATCGATTCTTGCAGCCAAGCTTCCTATTGGTGCCATGGGCCCAAGGAGGCGATCATCATCTTTTTCACAAGGCACTAGGCGAGAGATCAGAATTTGTTTCAAAATATCATCGTGGATAGCAGCAGCAACAATTACGCTGCCGCGCAGACTCTCACTTTTAAGAAGCTTCCACACTTCGAAAAACTTAGCTGTAAGTGTGTCTAATTCAGATGACATATTTTCGCGGCCTAACGAGGCTGTAGAAAACTCACTCTGACGCAGCGATTCCTACAACCCTTTAATTAAGGTTCTTCGTAGATCTGTGTGAAATCAGGGTAAAATACCGCCAATATCAG
>CAYNZI010000694.1:0-1897 GCA_964401565.1 uncultured Spongiibacteraceae bacterium | reverse complement strand
AGATGAAGCTATAACGACCTGTGCCCGCACCGCTATGGATCGACCAACCAGGTGAAAGCATCACTATTTCATCTACAGTGAAAAATGGGACTTTAGCCCAATATCCCGTATCGGTTCGATATTCGGAATGTCCAAATCCACCGGCAAACCAATCGGTTTTTTGTGACTTCATGCCGTTGACCTCTTGCTTCAACACCTTCCAAATTGTCCCACCCAGTTCGGAGCTATGTTTAGATGCCCATTCTCTTGGAAACCTTGTGCCAGCTCATCAACATCCAAAGTCCCCAGCTTTTGTTGAATTTTTAACTTCGTTTCAGGATAATTTTGCGTATATTCATCAAAAGCCTTAGGATAATATGGACCAACTGTCTGCGCAATTTTGGGTTTTTCCCAATCGTAACTCATCCCCATACTTGATCGTACAATCAGCTCTATCCGACGGTGTTTGAATTCTTGTAATTGCTTTTCGTTCATAATTGATCAGCGTTTTTAATGAATTTATCTATCCTGCCCGCAACTCCTCCAAAAATCCAGCCCACCATTCTGCCATTCTCACACGCTCTTCCCAAAATGCCCCTCTTGCATAGGCACGACGAACTTCATTTCGCTCTACATGTGCCAAGGCGCGTTCGATTGCATCTGGATGCCAATGGCGCTTTCATTGGCCAAAGTCGAAAACGTAGCCCTGAAACCATGCGATGTCATTTCATCCCCAGTGTATCCCATGCGGCGCAAGGCGGCATTTAAGGTGTTTTCACTTATTGGTCGGTGGAATGAACGTGTGGATGGGAAAAGCAAGCGCCCTTGGCCCGTCTCCTCCTTCAATTCTAACAACAACTCAATCGAACGCTTTGGCAATGGCACCGCATGTTCGGCGCGCATTTTCATACGTTCGGCTGGAATCCTCCAAACACTCGCTTCAAAATCAAACTCCGTCCATTCGGCTAAGCGCAATTCGCTTGGGCGGGTTGCGACGATTGCCAGCAACTACAAACCCAAGCGCGTAGTACTCTCTGCCCTTGATAGCCAGAGATCGCGCGCATCAGACCGCCTAGCTCTTTCTTATCGACGATTGCCGCGCGTGATTTGGTCTTTTGACGGATCAGCGCATCACGCAAAGCAAAGGTCGAATCGTTCTCGGCCAAGCCGTTTGCAATAGCTTAGCGGAAAACAGCACCAACCGTGGATCGGACGCGATGCGCAGTTTCGTAAAGTTCTTTGGCTTCGCTCTTTTTTAATGTCTTTAGAACAATTGCAGACGTTATGTCTTTGATGGCCATTCGCCCAAAATCTTTATTTGCCATTGCTATGAAGGCGGCATTCTTTTTCAAGGTTGCAGGCGCTCGACCTTCGATGGTGATCTTGGCCAAATAGAGCGCGGCAATTTTTTCGAAGGTATTTGCGTTATTCGCATCCTTTAATGCCCGCGCCTCTTTGCGTTCAATGCTTGGGCTAATGCCAGCGGCTACGAGCTTACGGGCTTCATCGCGTTTAAGTCTGGCTTGCGATAGTGAAACGGCCGGATACTTCCCGAAAGACAACAAACCTTCTTTGCCATCGACACGATATTTGAAACGAAACAGCTTTGATCCCCTAGCTGTTACTTGAACATATAGACCATCAAAATCAGCAACCTTATAGGGTTTATCCTTTGGTTTTAGGTTCTTTATTTTCAAATCGGTTAAAGCCATCATTGGGGGTATCCTAAATCCATGTTTTTGCGATACCCCCAAAATCTACCCCCAATCCAATGGGATGCGACAAAACCGCTCTGGACAGTATCGGACAAGATGTTCAATAAAACCCTTATAAACAAGAATTAAACGGATGTCATTGGATATGTTCGGATTGTGAAATGGTGCCCCCACACGGACTCGAACCGCGGACCTACTGATTA
>CAYNZI010000693.1:0-1901 GCA_964401565.1 uncultured Spongiibacteraceae bacterium | reverse complement strand
TGTAGCCCCGTTGCTGAATTCCCGGCTGAGAATGCGCGTGTAAAAGTCGACAGGCTGACTTTTAGAGCGTGTTATAATTTGAACAGTATCACCCGATTGAACCTCGTCCAGGTGCTCAGGAGGGAAAAGTTCGTCGATGAGCAATTCATTATTTTCAACATCAATCTCCAATACCAGACTCTGATAAGAATGATTAGTTTTGGTGACTTTAACGTCGAGCCATTCATGACTGACACGCAGATGCTCTAGGCTTGAATAGTGATCAGCGTGGTCAGTGGTGTCCCGATTGATGCCAGGAAAAACCCTGCTGATAAATGTTCTTAGAGATGCCATATTTTTTTCAAGCTATCAGTCATCGTGGCTTTTTCCGAGACAGAGGTCGCCGCAAACCGTAGTATTTAGTCGGCAGCACCAGCAAAAACTGTAATCAACTAACCATGGTATTATTTTCTGTATCAATGACGCCAATAACACAGGGTTCTAGCGTGAACAAAGACGGCAATTTATTCGAGATTTTGAGGCACAATTTCCCAGCAGATCTCGGTCGGCCATTCATAACTGATGCCACCGAGAATCAAACCAGCTATGCCGATATGATAGATCTATCGGGGCGTTTGGCGAACTATCTGTCAAATAGTGGTTTAACGCCAGGTGATAGGGTCGCGGTTCAGCTACAAAAGTCACCTGAAGCACTGATGGTGTATTTGGCCTGTGTCAGAGCCGGGTTGATCTACATCCCTCTCAATACCGGTTACCAGCTACCGGAGCTACAGTACTTTTTCGGTGATGCGAGGCCGTTGTTGATCATTGGCGATCCGAAGAATGCTGAAATTTTACAGCAACTGGCAATGGACGTAGGTTCACAATTTGAAACGATGTCTGCTGACGGTCGCGGCAGTTTGATGGATAACGCAGGTTTACTCTCTCCTGACTATGACTCAATCCCCTGTGCAGACAATGATCTGGCAGCGATTCTTTACACGTCGGGAACAACGGGGCGGCCGAAAGGGGCGATGCTTAGCCATAAAAACTTGTCTTCAAATGCACAAGTATTGAAACAAATCTGGGGATGGAATGGGGAGGATGTTCTGCTGCATGCATTGCCTATTTTTCATGTTCACGGTTTGTTTGTCGCTTGCCATTGTGTCATGGCTGCAGGGGCGTCGATGATTTTTTTGCCATCCTTTAATACTAAAGATGTCATGGAAAACTTGCCTTCGGCAACCGTAATGATGGGCGTGCCGACCTTTTACACGCGTCTATTGGCCGATGAGACTTTCAGCGCAAGTCATTGCGAGAATATGCGTTTGTTTATCTCTGGTTCAGCTCCACTATTGGAAGAAACGCATAAGCAGTTTGAACAGCGCACAGGCCACAAGATTCTTGAGCGTTATGGGATGTCTGAAACAAGCATGCAGACATCAAACCCACTTGAAGGGGAGCGCAGGGCGGGGACGGTTGGTTTCCCCCTGCCGGGTATTGACGTCCGTATTGTTGATCAAGACCATTGTCCGGTGGCGGACGGGGATATTGGCTCGATACAGGTCAAAGGGCCTAATGTCTTTCAAGGTTATTGGAAAATGCCTGAAAAGACGGCGGAGGAGTTTACCTCTGATGGTTATTTTATTACGGGAGATCAAGGGCGAATTAGCATCGATGGTTATGTGTCGATCGTCGGTAGAGCCAAAGACATGATAATAAGTGGCGGTTACAATGTTTATCCCAAAGAAGTGGAATTGGTGATTGATGGCTTTGAGGGCATTGCCGAGTGTGCAGTTTTTGGTATCGCAGATAGAGATTTTGGTGAGTCTGTGGTGGTTGCTATCGTGCGGGATGGTGACGGTGATGGTGACCAGATGTTAGATCAGGAATCGATTATTGTTGAAGCCAAACAGCAACTA
>CAYNZI010000692.1:0-1905 GCA_964401565.1 uncultured Spongiibacteraceae bacterium | reverse complement strand
TGGCTATGTGCAGCGGGAAACGGGTGCCGATGTATTGATGTGGGACGGTGCATGTATTGTTCATGAGGAGTTCAAGGCGCAAGGCTTACTGGACTTAAAAGCGGTATATCCTGATGCGGCAATTCTGGTTCACCCTGAATCCCCAGAGGCTGTTGTCGCACTGGCTGATTTTGTTGGTTCTACCTCACAAATTATCAATGCGGCAAAGGCCTTGCCCAATGAGCAATTTATCGTGGCTACAGATCAAGGCATTTTCTATAAACTACAGCAACAGGTGCCTGATAAAGAGTTTATTATTGCTCCGACGGCCGGTAGTGGCGCTACGTGTCGGAGCTGTGCTAATTGTCCGTGGATGGCAATGAATGCCCTCGATAATCTTGCTGACGCTTTGGAATACGGCAATGGTGAGGTTCATGTTGATGCCAGTATGGGGGAGAGGGCAATGAAACCTTTGATCCGGATGCTTCAGTTTTCTGCAAAATAGTCGCAGTCAGCTGTCATGCCTGTTTCGTTTTTGACGGCACTGGCAGAAACTTAGATATTCTCCATGTCCACTTTTATGCGTTTTATCTGGGCAATACGCTCTTGGATGCGCACTGTTTCTAAATGATTGTTTTTTACCAGAGGCAGGGCGTAACCGAGTTGTTTGGCCGCTGTGTCCAAAACGCCTATCAGAAGAAAATACTCTGCCCTGGCTTTGTGTACGCCGATAATATTGCCGGCGAGGCCGTGTGTTTCAGCCAAAAGATACCAGACCGATGGATCGTTGGGTGTTCTTGTAACAACTGCTCAGCCTTGTGAGGTTGATTAGCTGCCAATTGAGCTTTTACCAGTGTCATTGTAAGGGGATGGTTGCCAGGGCCAATGGATAGTGCATGATCCAGTAATGTTATAGCTTCGTTGTTGTTGCCACGCGCCATATCAAGTTCGGCTTGTGCAACGGTATAGCATATTTTGTTGGGAGAAGCGTTTCTCAGGGGTGTCAGACGCTGTTGTGCTTCGTCAAAATCTCCATTGTTTGTCAGGGCAAGTACCAGACCGTATTGATCGGCATCGAGGGAATGGCTGTTGGCTAGGGTTTTTGCTCGAAACCGTTTTACCGCATCTTTACTGTTTTCGATAAAGCTCAACTCAACCCGTGCCCTCATTAACTGATAGTCAAGGCTGTCAGAGTACATCTTTCGAGGATACTGACGGGACCGATTGCGAGCGTCGCTAATTCGGCTTTCAGTGACCGGATGGCTCAATAAAAACTCAGGAGGTCGGCTTCCTGCATAGCGGGCAGTGCGCTGCATAATTTCGAACATACTTGCCGCCGCTGCCGGATCCATGCCGGCCTTTACCATGGTTTGCATTCCGCCTCTGTCCGCTTCTGTTTCATGGAGCCGACTATAGCGAAGTTGGTTTTGCATGCTCGCTGCTTGCGTGGCAGCAATGGCCGCTATTCCGCTCTCCCCACCGGCCGTTGCAGCAAGTATGATACCGGCGAATAATCCCGCGAGGTTGGGTATGGTATTGCGTTGTTGTGCCTCTACTCCCCTAGCAAAATGTCGTTGACTGAGGTGTGCTAACTCATGCGCAATGACCGAGGCGAACTGGGCTTCCGTTTCAGCCTGCAAAATCAGACCGTTGTGAACACCAATGACACCGCCGGGAACGGCGAAAGCATTGATGGAACGGTTGCTGACGACGACTATGTCCAGACGACGGTCTTTCAGCTCGCTAAAGGTAGCAAGATCGTAAACCAGATGTTCGACGTAATCTTGTAATAGTGGGTCAGAGACTGTTTCTACTTGATTGCGAAACATGCGCAGCCAAGCCCGGCCTAGTTTATGCTCTCGGCCCAGGGAAAATGTCGCGGATGCTGAATCGCCCAGCACTGGCAGTTGAATTTCGTGACTGTGC
>CAYNZI010000691.1:0-1906 GCA_964401565.1 uncultured Spongiibacteraceae bacterium | reverse complement strand
TCGTGCGAGAGCATGGCGAAATTCCAAAATCATTGTATCGTTTAAAGAATTAAGGGTTTCGGGTCGATTAAAGGTTATTACTGCCGCCGCACCTTTCGTTTCGAGTTTAATTGATGAGTACACTTTCTAGTCCTCTCTATTTTTGTGGTCGGTGATAAATCGAAAGTCAGTTCCACAGATGGTGACTTTGTTGCCGGCTACAGTTAATCCCAGTTGTTTGGCGTTTGCTAATACGTCTTGCAAATTATCAGTGCTGAAATCGATACCGGATACGCCATCTCCCCTGCCATTGGTATCGAGTACAAAGCGAAGAGCGCCATCGTCGAAAGTTAACACATAGCTATCGTCTACAATGGATAGCGGTTGGCCTAAGACTTCAGCCCAGCGACTGGCCATCGCATGGGGATTGTTTGACTGAAGTTCCGCCGCGACAATGGTGTTCACGTTTTTTGCCGAACGTTGCTCCCACTCAGGCCCGGCCCAGCGCCAGGATTCGGGGGGGATCATTTGATCGATTGAAACGATCGCAGCACCAATGTCTTTCGGGTGTAGATGAAAAGCGATGACATCATCCAGGCTCACTTCCCATACCTTGCGCACCCCCAGCTTTTCTATGCGTGTGTTGTCGCTGGCGATATCGTCAGTTTGGACAAGGATCATATAACCGCCATTGCCCCCTCGTCGTTCCAGCAATCGACTGGCAGTTGTTCCGTCAGCAATGGGTGCGACCACTTCCAGATACGTGTCGCCAATGGCCATCACTGAGTTCTCTAGACCAAATTCTCCGACGCCGGGATCTTTGTAATCCTGGTCGAGTCCGAGTAGTGCAAACAATTGCTGTCTTATGGGGCTTAGCTCGCCCGCCACCAATGCCACTTGCCGTAGTCTCATTGTTATCTCACTTTGTCGTTGATCTGATAGTTATTTGCGTCGATAGAACGACAGAAGCATAATGTGCTCGGCTGTTTGAGTCTACTAAACGCTATGTTATTGATGTGTCTGGCGGGCAGTCGGTCTATTCTGACATATGTTCATCCCTTTTGATTGAGAACAAGGTTGGTCATGCAAACGGACCGGCCAAATTGCAACGAGGCAGTCAGTCTGGCAGAATCCTTCTGCATAAAAACACCAATAATGGTGATGCCACCGATATCTGAGCACATTTATGAACATAAAAAAATTACTGATTGCCAACCGTGGCGAAATTGCTGTGCGTATTGCTGGAGCCGCGTCCGAGCTGGGTATAGCGACGGTCTCTATCTATTCGGAGGATGACGCGACGTCTTTGCACACGCGTAAAACGGATCAAAGTGTGAGTTTGGAAAAGAGTGGGGTCGCCGCCTACCTTGATGGCGCAAGGATCATTGATATTGCCAAAGAATACAGCTGTGATGCTATTCATCCCGGTTATGGGTTTCTAGCGGAGAACGCCGATTTTGTGCGTCATTGTGATGCCGCTGGTATCGGTTTTGTTGGCCCAGGCGCTGACGCTCTTGATCTGTTTGGTGACAAGGTGAAGGCGCGCGATTTAGCTCAGCAATGCGAGGTGCCCGTTGTTGAAGGTACGACTGGCGCCACGTCGTTGAGTGGTGTTAAGGACTTTTTTGCCTCGCTGGGAGATGGCGCCGCGGTGATGATTAAGGCTCTCGCTGGCGGTGGTGGTCGTGGTATGCGGGCTGTTGAAAATGTTGCAGATTTGGATGAGGCATATGCACGGTGTCAGTCAGAAGCTCAGCAGGCTTTTGGTAATGGTGATGTGTTTGTCGAGCGCCTGATTCGTCGCGCCCGCCATATCGAAGTGCAAATTGTGTCAGACGGGCAGGGAGGCATCATTCATGCAGGGGAGCGAGAGTGCTCTGTTCAGCGGCGTCACCAAAAAATCATCGAGTTAGCGCCATGCCCTGAT
>CAYNZI010000690.1:0-1908 GCA_964401565.1 uncultured Spongiibacteraceae bacterium | reverse complement strand
GTTAGCCGTTACCAAAAGACGAACCTTAGTATTAACGGGAAGCACAACAGGCTCATCAACTTCAAGCAAGTAGTGCTCACCCTTGCCGTCTTCGTTGTAAATCTCGTTTTTCCCGGTACGAAGATTACTGAAGAACACTACATTCTCTCCATCTTCGTCTATATATTCGTATTTCCACTTCCACTGATATCCGGTCACCAATATATCCAGCTCGGTGTCTTCAAAATTGTAGACCTCAAGCAATGTCTTGGTAGCAGGAAACGCCATGACGATGAGAATAATAAAAGGAACGACAGTCCAGGCGATTTCTACTGAAGTGCTCTCATGAAAATCAGCAGGTTTTGCACCTTTTGATTTCCGGTGAGTAAACACCGAGTATAACATGACACCAAAAACCACTACGCTAATCCACACACAGATCCAAATAATGATCATGTGAAGTTCGTAGATTTCAGCTCCCACTTCGGTAACGCCCGGCGACATATTCATCTGCCAGCGTTGAGCTTCTTCAGCCCAGGCACCAGTACTCAGTAAACTGAGTAGCAATAGCACAGGACTAAGCGCCAGCTTGAACAGCCGTTTCGCTTGTGAATGCATTTCCCGTGTCTCCATTATTAATGGTTAAAATAACCCCAGAACTCAGTTCCGCGAATATCAAGTAATAACACATACCATTCAAGAACCGCATAAAACCTCGATGGCCTATAAAAAGTCGTCTCGAGACACTATAGCAGTGACTTTCAGAGCTTGTGTATTTTATTACCTAAATCAAGAGTACCCTGATAACGGATACATTATTATTCTGCTCCAAACCAGGCTGACAATACGTAAACCTGATATCCCCGAGGCAGTCTAAAATTGATGTCTTCGGTTCCCCACGTCGCTGGGTGCGACAAAACGCCGCGATTATACGCAGCTTTAGCGAGGCAAGCCAACTTAACCACGTTAAAATTATGGAAAAACACTAAAGCATTCCACACCCAAGCTGTTGATATGGCTCAAAAGATATACATATATGAGGTCTAAAAGCGATCTAAACCACAACATATGGCGTTTGGCATGGCCAATGATCATCTCAAATCTTTCTGTGCCGATGCTCGGGTTAGTCGATACGGCGATCTTGGGACACCTGGAAAATGCGACATTTTTAGCGGCCGTGGCAATCGGCAGCAGTATTTTATCATTTTTATACTGGGGCTTCGGATTTTTGCGCATGGGCACCACCGGCTTCGCCGCGCAGGCTTATGGCGCCCAACAACACAACCGCAGCAGACTTATTGTCGGTCAATCGCTGGTACTGGGGCTGGTATTAGGGTTGTCTATTGTTTGCTTAAGCCCAATGCTTTTAGGCGTCGGACTACAACTGATAGTGCCGCCGCAGGGTTCAGCGGAGTTGGCGGCCAGCTACGCCCAAATTCGGATATTCAGCGCCCCCGCCGTGCTGATGAACTACGCCATCATCGGCTGGATGATAGGACATCAGGATACCCGCTGGCCCCTAATTATTACGCTGTTCACCAATGGCCTGAATTTGGCGCTTGATTTTTTACTCATCATTGGCCTCGATATGAACAGTGACGGGGCTGCTATTGCCACCTTAATCGCAGAATACAGCGGCTGTGGCATCGCTCTTTATGTTTTACGACAACAACTGCGCGGCCGCCCTGGATCACTGGATATCCGCAGCTTGTGGTGCTGGCAGGATTATCGGGAATTGATCATCGTTAATCGCCACCTTTTTGTACGTACACTCGCCTTGCTCGCCAGCTTTGCATTTTTTACCGCCCAGGGAGCAAAGCAGGGAGAGATTACACTGGCGGCAAACGTTATCTTAATAAATCTGCTAACACTGGCTGCATTTGGAATGGACGGCTTCGCCCATGCTGCCGAGGCACTGGTAGGGGCCGC
>CAYNZI010000689.1:0-1910 GCA_964401565.1 uncultured Spongiibacteraceae bacterium | reverse complement strand
AAGAGGGCTTGATACCGGCGCTGGAATCCAGCCACGCTTTCGCCCAGGCATTTAAAGATGTGCCCAAAATGCGCACTGATCAAACGATCATCATCAATCAGTCTGGTCGTGGCGACAAAGATATCTTCACCGTTGCTGATGCGTTTGATGACCCCAAGTGGAAACAATTTATTATCGATAAGGCCCGTCAATATGAATCTTGAACATTACATAAAAACGCGCCGCCAGCAGAAAGACATTCTGTTGATGACCCATATTGTGTTGGGGTATCCCAGTTTTGATGGCAGCTTACGACTGGTAGAAACCATGGTGAAAGCGGGTGTTGATTTAATGGAGTTGCAAATTCCATTTTCGGAGCCGATGGCTGATGGGCCGATAATCATGAAGGCTAGTCAGGAATCGCTTGAACACGGTGCAACACTGGAGCGCTGTTTTGAAACGGCAGAAAAAATTTGCAGCGAATTTGATATCCCGTTTCTATTTATGAGTTATTGCAATATTTTGCACAAATACGGATTCCAATCGTTTGCAGAAAAAATGAAAGCCATTGGGATCAAGGGCGCTATCGTTCCCGATATTCCCCCGGAAGAGTCGCAAGACTACGTGGCGGCCATGAAGCAGCAACAATTGGATCCGATCTTTCTATTTGCGCCGAACTCCAGTGATGCGCGAATGAAAACGATTGAAAAAACCGGCAGCGGATTTATCTACTGCGTGGCTCGCAAAGGTGTCACGGGTGCGAATACTGATTTTTCTGAGGATATCAGTGGTTACCTCGAACGTAGTCGGGCGGCAACAGAGCTGCCGTTGGCGGTGGGTTTTGGTATTAAGCAGAAAGCCGATATTGATGCCGTTAAGGGCTTGGTTGATGTGGCGATCATCGGAACAGAGTCGATCCGAGTTATGGATGCAGAGGGCTTGGACGGTGTTGATCGGTTCATCCGTTCGTTAGTGTAAGGCGCTCGACAGATCGTGCTTTTCGATCATAGTTATTATCGAAGAGCACGGTCGCCGGTCTAAATGGCGGTTAGCTACTCGCTTTGGTCAGCTGCGCCTGCGTTGGGGGTTTTGCGGCCCTGTAGCATTTTGTACCAGTCGCGGAAGGGGCCAATGGTATTTTGCCAGTAAGAGCGATATTTGGATTGTGTTGCCGGACCGAGCCCCCAGGGTGTGTACTCATCTTTTTCAGGGATATAGAGAGTGCCAAACATTCTGTCCCAGATGCTGGTGACGGCGGCAAAATTCTTGTCCCAGAGTTGTTCTAAATAACTGTGATGAACATGGTGCATTGCCGGACTGTGCAGCCACTTTGCCAGCCACTGCGGATAATTGAATTGCACGTGATAATGGCGAAAAGAGCCATTAAATCCGAACAGTAGTGCAAAAAAGCTGATGTTGAACAATGTGGCGGCAGTGATACCTCCGTCGAACAGCCAGGCAAATATTCCTCCGGTAAAACCATAGCTCAGCGCCCCACCCGCCGCCCAGAGGGGTCCTACGATAAAGTGTTCCCGCGATCGGGTTAGTGGTGTTAGAACTTCAGCCGAATGGTGTACTTTATGTAAGGCCCATAGGGCGGGCACTCGATGCAAAACGTAATGGATGACATAGAATACAAAGTCGTAGCAGAGTAGTGTTACCAGGCTATAGAGTAACATCCACGCATAATTGGGTTGTAGTGCAGGCGATGCCCCAAGCGCCCACTCCAGCGATCTGATCATCGCCATTTCGGTGGCCGGGCCTACGGTCGCCAGTAAGCCGACAATCCATAAGGGGTGTAATACTCGCTCGGTTATCCATAACCAAACGTCTACTCGTGCTGACACATGGGTATAAATGTCTTTAGGTAACAAAAACTGCAGTAAGCCTGTTTTTCTTTCTCGCCCATCGGCTCCCCGTGATCCGTGTCC
>CAYNZI010000688.1:0-1913 GCA_964401565.1 uncultured Spongiibacteraceae bacterium | reverse complement strand
AATTCCAGATCCGCGCGTATACTATATTTAGTATTATACCCTCCTAAATCCTGGAACAGCTTGTTTTTGAAAAAAAGTGTTTGGTGGCAAAAGGCAGCCCGAAAAAGGCTGACTTGATTAATTTGGCTCGGCTGCTTTTTCGTGAAATTCATCGCCACATTACGATAATCCGTATAAAAAACGTCAACACTTGGACGAGCCTCAATCGCTAGGTTTACAGCCGACAGTATGGTAGAGTCAACGAAGATATCCCCTGCATTAAGAAAATTATAGACTCGCCCGCTCGCATGTTGAATGGCGCGATTCATCGCATCGTAGATGCCTGAGTCAGCTTCTTTGACTAGATGTATTCTTGGGTCATCCGGCAACCGATCTAACGAGCCATCTGTAGAACCTCCGTCTTGAATGATCATTTCCCAATCACTGTATTCTTGGGATAAAACTGACTGCACAGTTTGATCAAGCAACAAACCTGAGTTTAAGTTGACGGTAATGATAGATATCAACATATTAAACTATTTCGCCTGCAGGAAATCCGATAGGGGTTTTCGTTCAAACAATTCTAATTTACCTCCTTCAGTGCAATTGAAAAGTTGCCGACCTGCCAGCTCATAGGCTTGACCAGCAAGATTATAAAAATATTCACTACCTATAAGGTCCGGCAGCTGCCACTTCACCCCGCCCGAGAAATATCTGGGGTCAAAGTGATTCGGATCCGTCGCGCCTGCTTCAACGGTCTCGTTTGGGCGCCCCTTCGAGGCGAAGTTGTGATCACACCCGACCAGCGCAACCTGCTTAAAACCCATGTGGAACGCCAATTGTAGGGCTACATAGGTAACGGTGTATCCAGGGACTACACTTACCGAACAATCCTGCGCACACATTTGCTGACGCGCGTCATGTAAATAGGTAACATGCTTATGCCGACCGACATCACCAAGACCTAGCCACGATAAATACAAAGGAATGTCTGTAGCTTTGTAAAATGACTCGTTTTGCTCGATGACATGCTCGTTGATCGCAACAATCGCGGAGGGCCTAAAATCAGTCCGATCAAATAATAAGTCAATCTTGTTCAACCCAAACGTATACACTCCAGACTCAGCAAGCTTTTCGAAATCTACATCATTAAGGCTAGGACCGTTGCATAATATGACAGCCTTTTTATTATGATGGGTATCTTTTACGTGCTTCAGCTTACACCTTGAAGCCCACGACTCAGGTGTCGCATCCCAAGTCAAGCGATCCCACATGAGCTTCAATGGGTTTGTATACGGATTTACAGTTTTTCTCATAAAGTTGCACTAATTGTGAGGTGGACTCGAAGCTCCAGCCAGTTGGAAACTAAAATAAGCTATGGTTCTGGGAAAGTCGAGTTAGATAGCAAATGATTGGGGGCAGTCAACAGCGAAGAAGAATTCTACAGGACTCAATGTTTCAAAAAGCCACCACTCCTAGTCCTGTAAAATTACCCGCCGATTCCGGCATCTTACCGGTGTATCAACGCAGGTTGTGCATCATTCCGCTCAGCTTGCATTAAAGGCCTCCGACCTCTTTGGAGCCCATCCTGAAGCTAACATGCATGAATTAATTCCTTTTCCATCTACCCACAAAGAATCTACCCACTTGAACATCATTTAAGGCACCTTTCATCTTAAGCGCTCTGCGCTCAATTAAAAGCCAACTGCACCATGCGGACATAATAGTAATCGTCACCGTCAATAAAAAATACACTATCCACGAAATTTGATTCAAACCAATATATGCAAGGCTGGATAATGTAAATGTCCCATAAATGTAGACACCGTATGATATGTCATTCTTCGATGCTATATTCGAAAATGTTTTCAGGCTAGAGATCAATGGCACTAAATTAAGCGGCATTGCTCGATCTTTCGGCTTTCCATTCAGAC
>CAYNZI010000687.1:0-1918 GCA_964401565.1 uncultured Spongiibacteraceae bacterium | reverse complement strand
ATCAAACACTATTAACCAGTCATTAAAAAATGATAACTTATAGTGGTAAATATCATCCCAAAGATACAGACTGGTGAAGCTGAATTCACAGGAAAACAAATTATATTTTTGTGCATACCATGAGATAACTTCACGATCAGAATGATCCAGTCTTTTTAAGACCGGATAGTGGTTTTGTAAATTAGTAATTTTGCTTTCTAACAGGGTCATTTCGCAATCAATTTTTCTTTGCCTTAAGTACAGGGAACACCTGAATAAGCATAACACAAGTCAGCATAGTGCTGTAAAGACTCAGGCTCTCATAAATGCCAGGGTGAAAGAAACAAGCCCTTCCAAAATAAAATCATGTTCGGCATTATATTCCATAATCTTAAAACAAGCAGAAGAATCGGAGCATAAGATAAACTAGCTGCATGCCAGGATTGGTCAGTTATTGACATCTGTGGGTAAGGCCTTTATATTAACTATATTCGATATTACACATATTCATGCTCGTGCGAATCGTCGCATGTATTAATAACCCAGTGGTCATTGAGAAGATTCTCACCCATCTCAACAAAAAGAGTATAGAGGTTATTACCGCCACCATGCGTCACCAGAAACCAGAGGGAATTCATCGATGCTTCATATTGTTCTAGCAATAGGCAGTGCTGTAGCACTCGGAAGCAGCCTGGCCTTTGGCCGTCAGTCCAAAACTCTGCGGCGTAAGGGCTACCCAAAGGGCTATCTCAATACCCAACCACGACCCAATTCACAGGGACGGGCGGACCAGGCTCATGGAAAAGCTCAATCCCCCAGCGCCCGCAATAAGAGCCCACGTTCTCGGCACTTGTATCAAGATGCAAAAAAGAAGTTTCTCGCCATTCGAAAGGTGTTTGCAATATCCATGGGCGGGACACAGGAGCGTGATGAACAATTTCATCGATTAACTGCGCAGCGAGGCAAGGGTAGCGCCAACGTGGCGAATTTGAAGCTTGACCGAAGAATCAGTATATCCATTGGCCTGGTGGGCCTCGCTGCGGCCGGGACTTTTTTCTACGCACCATTGTTGCGCATAGCGGGTGCTATGACCCTTATCAACAACCTGCCAGTCTTCCAGGAGCTGTCCAGGAACCTGAGGAAAGGGCGTATAACAACCGAGCTTCTGGAAATCGTCTCCCAGATCAGCCTCCTCGTAACGGGGTATTTCTTCCTCGCCACATTCGTCTGCTTCATTGCCCTGCTGGATCTGAAGCTGCTAAGACGCACCGAAGAACACTCACAACAACAATTGATCGACCAGTTCAGTCAAAAACCCCATACCATATGGGTGTTCGTCGATGGTACAGAAGTCGAGATGCCGTTGGAAGCAGTTCGCAAAAATGATTTTGTCGTCGTCAACGCCGGTGAAGTGATTCCGGTTGACGGGACTGTGGTGGAAGGAGTCGCGACTATCGACCAACAAAGTCTAACGGGTGAATCACAACCGGTCGAGAAAGAAAACGGGGCAACGGTTTTTGCCACGACACTCGTGCTGTCTGGCCGCATACTGATCCAGGCGGAGCATACAGGCTCCGATACCAATGCCGGGAAGATCGGACACATCCTGGAGCAGACCCAGGACTTCAAAGAAAGTCTGAGATTGAGAGGAAAAAAGATTGCCGATGGTTTTATCGCGCCAACACTGTTTGTCAGCAGCCTGACTTTACCTTTTCTTGGCACCAGCTCCGCCCTGGCCATTCTATGGTCCGGATTTGGTTACGATATGAAATTATACGGACCGATCAGTGTGCTGAATTTTCTGCACATTATGGCCAAGAACGGAATATTGATCAAGGATGGCCGCTCACTGGAAACACTGCAGCAATTAGATACAGTGGTTTTCGACAAGACCGGCACCTTGACCGTCGAACAGCCCAGGCTTGGTCGGATCTACCCG